>JAKAZX010000352.1 GCA_021826485.1 Pseudomonadota bacterium
TGGCGGCGCTGCATGCGCTGGCGCCCGGGGCGGCGCGCATCGTGGACAAGATGCCGGGGAATTTCTGCTATCTCGGCCTGGCCGGGCTGCTGCTGCCGGGCGCGCGCATCATCCACTGCGTGCGCGACCCGCGCGACATCGGCCTGTCGATCTTCACCTTCCGTTTCCACGGCCATCATCCCTACGCGCATGATCTGGCCGATCTGGGCTGGTACATCCGCGAGCACGACCGGCTGATGGCACACTGGCGCACGGCGCTGCCGAACCCGATCCTGACCGTCGCGCTGGCCGACTGGGTGACGGATTTTTCCGGCACGCTCGCCCGCGTGCTGGCGTTCCTCGACCTGCCCCACGATCCGGCCTGCGAGCGGTTCCACGAAAGCGAGTCGCGCGTGCGCACGGTCAGCCGTGCCCAGGTGCGGCAGCCGGTCAACGCCCGCGGCCTGGGCCGCTGGCAGGCCTATGCCGCCGAACTGGCGCCGTTGATCGCAGAGCTGGAGCGGGCGGAGCCGGGCTGAGCGCGCCGCGCTGCCGACTGCCCGACTTCCGACTGCCCAGAAAACGATGCTCAATTTTCTCTTCAACGAATAATATGTCGTACCGGATGTATAATTAATTCTTCGTAGTTGTAAGTATGATTGCAGCACGATCACAATCCTGCGAGCGTGCGCCCGCACCGAAGCGCGGAGCGGGATCAATGAGCGTGACGACCAGCTTTGTTATCACCGACCTTGCCAACCTGACGGCGGACATCGGCTCGATCGACGTGGGCGGCTCGGACGCTGCGGGCAGCACGGCATACACGTTCACGTTCAATCTCGCCGGCGGCGCCAGCACGCTTGCCCTGGCGGCGCAACTGGCGGCGATCAATCTCGACAGCGGGTCGAGCCTGACGATCAACGGGTCGAACGACACGCTGAACGGCGGCGGGCTGTATCGCGGCCTGTTCGTCTACGCGGGCAGCGTGACGATCGACAATCTGACGATCGCCGACACGAAGGCGCTCGGCGGCAACGGCGGCAACGGCAACTCGGGCGGCGGCGGCGGCGGCGGGGGATTGGGCGGCGGATTGTTCGTCGCCAGTGCCGGCAGCGTCACGCTGTCCGACGTGAACTTCAGCAGCGACAGCGCCACCGGCGGCAACGGCGGCTCCGGCTCCGGCAGCGGCAAGGGCGGCGGCGGCGGCATGGGCGGCAACGGCGGCTCGGCCAGCAATCTCGCAGCCGGCGGCGGCGGCGGATTGGGGGGCGCCGGTGGTGCGGGCAACTCCACCGGGTCTCCCGGGAGTGCCGGACTGGTTCAGGGCGCCGCCGGCGGCGGCAGTTCATCTTCCGGGCAGGGCGGCGGCGCCAGCGGTGGTGGTGGTGGTGGCGGCAACGACACGTCCGGCGTCGGCAACGAGGCGGCCGGCGGTGGCGGCATCGGCGGCGGGTCGGGGAATACCACTTCGGGCGGGGGGATCGGCGGTTTCGGCGGCGGCGGCGGCGCTGGCGGCGGCGGGACCGGACACATCGGCGACGGCGGCCACGGCGGCTTCGGCGGCGGCGGCGGAGGCGGCGGTCAAGCCGGCGGCAGCGGCGGTTTCGGCGGCGGCGGGGCCGGCGGCGGGTATGGCAGCGGCGCAGGCGCCGGTGGCTTCGGCGGCGGCAATGGGGTTGTTTTTCAGTCCCAGGCGGGCGGCGGCGGCGGGCTTGGCGCGGGCGGTGACATCTTCGTCCAGCAGGGCGGCACGCTGGCGATCGAGGGTGGCACGCTGGCTGCCGGCACGGTGACGGCGGGCAGCGGCGAGTCCAACGGCACCAACGGGTCGGCGTTCGGTTCGGGCCTGTTCATCCAGGGTAACCAGAACGTCACGCTCGACCCGGCGTCCGGCAGCGAACTGACGGTCGGCGGCGTGATCGCCGACGAGCACGGGTCGGTGAACGCGTACAACGTGTATGGCACGCTGGAGGTCGGCAGCGGCGGCAGCAGCGGCACCGTGGTGCTGTCCGCCAGCAACACCTTCTCCGGCGGCACCGCGCTGAACAGCGGCACGCTCGACCTTGCGGCCTCCGGCGCGGGCGGCAGCGGCGCGATCAGCTTCGCTGGCGCGTCGGTGCTGCGCATCGATGCAGCGGCGCTCACCAGCAGCGGCGGCAACAATTTCATCTTCGTCAACGCGATCGATAATCTCGCCGGCAGCGCGACGCTCGACCTACGCAGCCTCGCCTACGTGTCGGCCAGCATGAGCGACTCGTCGACGGGCAACCCGCTGACGATCGGCAACGGCACCGACACCGTCACGCTGACACGCGGCGGCACCGAGACCAACACGCTCAATTTCGCCAGCGACGGGTCCGGCGGCACCTTCGTAAGCGCCGCGCCACTGTGCTTCCTGGCCGGCACGCATATCCGCACCCCGTCCGGCGTGGTGGGGGTGGAACGGCTGCAAGCGGGCGACCTCGTGTGCCTTGCCGATGGCGGCACCGCGCCGGTGCGCTGGCTCGGCTGGCAGACGATGGCGCGCCGCTTCGGCGATCCCTTGCAGGTCTGGCCGGTGTGCATCCGTGCGGGCGCGCTGGGCCACGGCCTGCCGGAGCGCGATCTGTTCCTGTCGCCCGGCCATGCGGTGCGGCTTGGCGATGCGCTGGTGCAGGCGGGGGCGCTGGTGAACGGAACCACCATCCTGCGGGCGCGGGACGTGCCGGAGCAGTTCGTCTACTGGCATGTGGAACTGGACACCCACGCCCTGCTGGTGGCCGAGGGCGTTGCCGCAGAAAGCTATCTCGACGGCTGCGAGGAGGTCGCCTTCGACAACCGCGCCACGCGGCCGGCGGCGGCCGAGGGTGCGGCCGAACTGCCATATCCGCGCATCAAGTCCAGTCGCCAGTTGCCGCAGGCCCTGCGCGCCGCGCTGGCCGGAAGCGACCCGGTCAAGCTGGCCGCCTGAGGCGTGCCGGCGGGCAGCGGCGGCTACAACCGCGGCTGCACCGCCGGCCAGCCGGGCTTGCCGTCGATGGTCGTCACCCCGTCCAGCCAGGGACGCAGGATGTCCTTGTGGGCGTGCGCCCAGGCGGCGGCGGCGCGGGCGGGGTCGAGCTTGCGGTTGATGATCAGGTTCATCATGTCGTCCTCCGCGCCGAGCGAGAATTTCTCCTGCCGCAGCAGCGCGGCGACGTTCGGGCATTCGTCCGCGTAACCGGCGCGGATGTCGGTATAGACGTTGGCCGCGCCGAAATTCGGGCCGAACGTGTCGTCTCCGCCGGTCAGGTAGTCGAGCTTGAACATGACGTTCATCGGGTGCGGCTCCCACGCCAGGAACACGATCGGCTGCTTCGCGCGATAGGCCTTCGCGACCTCCGCCAGCATGCCCTGCTCGCTCGATTCCATGAGCTGGAACTTGCCCAGCCCGTCGCGGTCCGCCTTGATCAGCGCCTGCACATGCCGGTTGCCCTCATTGCCCGGCTCGATCCCGTAGATGCGCCAGTCCAGTTCCTTGCCGAACTTGGCGATGTCGGCGAAGTCGTGCAGCCCGGCATCGTAGAGGTATTGCGGAACCGCGAGCGTGTATTTCGCACCCTCCAGGTTCGGCCCGAGCACCTCCACCGACTTGTCGTCCAGGAACGGCTTGCGGATCGCTTCCATCGCCGGCATCCAGTTGCCGAGGAAGGCGTCCGTCTGCTTGTCCTTCATCGACTGGAACGTGGCCGGGATGGTCAGCACGTCGATCTTCGGCTGATAGCCGAGATCCTTCAGGATCAGGGCGGTCAGCGCCGTGGTCGCGGCCACGTCGGTCCAGCCGATATCGGCCAGCCGCACCGCGCGGCAGGCCGCCGGGTCGGCCGCCACCGCGGCCGCCGGGCCGGCCAGCAGCGCCAGCACCGCCAGCGCAGGAAACAGGGGTCGGGCCATCGTCATCCGCTCCGCTCGGCGCCCGCCGAGGCGGGCACCCGAAAATATACTGAACACACGTTCAGCAGAACCGCCGCACGCGCTTGACTCCCCGGGCCGACTAAGTAAGCGTTCAGCCCCTGACCACGGAGGCGGAATGCCGGATGCCATGCCCACCCTCGGCCACGCGCAGCCGGAGGACAGCCGCCGCCAGCGCCTGATCGAGGCAACGCTCGACACGCTGGCCGAGCACGGCCATGCCGCCACCACCTTCGCCCGCATCGCCGCACGCGCGGAGATTTCGCCGGCCCTGCTGGTGCATCATTTCGGCGACAAGGACAAGCTGCTGGCCGCCGCGTTCCGCTCGCT
>JAKAZX010000353.1 GCA_021826485.1 Pseudomonadota bacterium
GGCTGGTAGCCCGCCGCCAGCGCCAGCGCCCGCGCCTTGGCATCCGCCAGCAGCCGGTTGCGGTTCATGGTGATCCCGTCGGTCTCGCGCAGGAATTTCTGCTCCATCGCCTCATGCGCGGATTTGGAAACGGTGGCTGTGCTGATCTGCTCGAACACCTTGGCCGGTGCCGGCACCGGGCCGCGCGGCAGCTTCCGGTCGGCCCGCCAGCGGGCCAGCATCTCGCCGTTGCCGCCCCAGCCCGGCACCAGCCCGACGCCGCATTCGACCAGGCCGATATAGGTCTCGGCATGCGCCTGCACCGCATCGGCATGCAGCACGATCTCGCAGCCGCCGCCGAGCGCCATGCCGGAGGGTGCAGCCACCACCGGGAACGGCGCATATTTCATCGCCTTCAGCGTCTTCTGGCCGGCCGCCGCCAATTTCTCGATCTCGCCCCAGGCCGCCATGTTGGCCGCGAACAGCGCCAGCCCGATATTGGCGCCGAGCGAGAAATTCTCGCCCTCGTTGTAGATCACCAGCGCCTTGAAGCGCGCCTGCACCGTCTCGACCGTCTGCGCCAGCAGCATCACGATCTGCTCGTCGAGCGCGTTGCTCTTGGAGGTGAACTCGAAACAGGCGACGCCGTCGCCGATGTCCCACAGCGCCGCGGAGGCGTTCTTCAGCACCGGCTTGCCGGCGCGCTTGATGTCCTCCAGCAGCAGCACGCCGTCAGGCCGGACGATGTCGTGATAGCCGCCATCCAGGCCGAGATATTGCTGCCGTCCGCCATGCACGCGGTAGAAGCTCCGCCCGGCGGCATCGTGCAGCAGTTTCGGCACCGCGAACCCCGCGGCGGTCAGCCGCTCCACCAGCCATGCGCTGCCCAGCCGGTCGATCAGCTCGAACGGGCCTTCCTTCCAGCCGTAGCCGAGCCGCATCGCCTCATCGACCGCGATCACCGAATCCGCCGCCTGCGGCAGCAGGGAGGCGGCATAGGCAAGGGTCGGCGCCAGCACGCGGAACGCATAGCTGCCGACCTTGCCCGGCGCGGTCAGCAGCGCCCGCAAATCGCGGCCCGCCGCCTTCACGTCCGGCAGGTCCGCCTTGCGCTCGGGACGGTATTCGCCGGTCGCGAGGTCGATCGCCTGCTTGACCCGCGCGGCACCGCGACCCTGCATCCGGTAGAAGCCGCCCTTGCCCTTCCGCCCGGTATAGCCGTCGGCGATCATGCGCGCGATCAGCGGCACCTCGCGGTCGATCGCGTGGAACGCATCGTCCTTCGGCAGCACGCGCCGCATCGAGGCATTGACCTGCGGGCCGAGATCGAGGCCGACCAGATCCATCAGCCCGAACACGCCGGTCTTGGGAAAGCCCATCGGCCGGCCGATGATCGCGTCCACCTCCTCCACCGTCATGCCCTGCTCGAAGGCTTCCACGGTGGCGCGCTGAATCCAGTAGATGCCGAGACGGTTGGCGATGAAGCCGGGGCTGTCGGCGCAGCGCACCACGCTCTTGCCGAGCGACAGATCGGCGAACCGCGCCACCGCATCCAGCACTTCGGCGGATGTCTCCGGCCCGCCGACGATCTCCAGCAGCCGCATGTAGCGCGGCGGGTTGAAGAAATGCGTGACCAGGAAGTCGCGGCGGAACGCCTCGCTCATCCCCTCCGTCAGCAGCCGCAGCGGGATCGTGGAGGTGTTGGAGCTGATCGCCGTGCCCGGCCGGCGCACCGCTTCCAGGCGCCGGTACAGCGCCCGCTTCACCTCCGGCTGTTCCAGCACCGCCTCGACGATCCAGTCGCACTCGCCAAGCAGCGCGAGATCGTCCTCGACATTGCCGGTGGTGACCAGCTTCGCCGCGCGCTTGTGCATGAAGGCCGCCGGCTCCGCCTTCAGCATCCGCGCGACGGCACCTTCGGCAAGCGCGCTGCGATTGGCCGCGCCCGCGGGCACGATGTCCAGCAGCACCACCGGAATGCCGGCATTGGCGACCTGCGCCGCGATGCCGGCGCCCATCGTGCCGGCGCCGATCACGCCGACCTTGCGGATCGCCTGCATCAGATGCGCTCCAGCAGCGTCGCGATGCCCTGGCCGCCGCCGATGCATTGCGTGGCCAGCGCATAGCGCCCGCCGTCCCGGTGCAGCAGGCTGGCCGCCTTGCCGGTGATGCGCGCGCCGGTCGCGCCCAGCGGATGGCCGAGCGCGATCGCACCGCCGTCGATGTTCAGCGTCTCGTCGCGGATGCCCAGGTCGCGCGCGCAGGCCAGCGCCTGGCTCGCGAACGCCTCGTTCAGTTCGACGACATCGACCGAGTCGATGGCGATGCCGGCGCGCGCCAGCAGCTTGCGCGTCGCCACCACCGGGCCGATGCCCATGATCTCCGGCGCGCAGCCGCCGACCGCGACGGATTTGACGCGCGCCAGCGGCGCCAGACCCTTGCGCTCGGCATAGGCCTCGCTGCACACCAGCACCGCCGCGGCACCGTCGGTGAGCGGGGAGGCCGTGCCGGCGGTCACCGTCCCCTCCGCATTGAAGGCGGGTTTCAGCCCGGCGAGCACGTCCGCCGTCGTCTCCGGCCGCACGCAGCCGTCGGTCTCGACGGTCTTGCCGTTCACGCGGATCGGCACGATCTCGTCGGCGAACTTCCCGCCGGCCTGCGCGGCGGCGGCGCGCGCATGGCTGCGCACCGCGAACGCCTCCTGCTCGGCACGGGGGATCTGCCATTTGCGCGCGACGTTCTCCGCCGTGTCGCCCATGCCGATATAGGCGCCGCGCTCCACCAGCGCCGGATTGAGCAGCGGGTTGAAGCCGGACATCGGCACGCGCGACATGCTCTCCACGCCCGCGCAGATGAACACTTCCCCGGCGCCGAGCTGGATCTGTCCCGCCGCGATGTGCACCGACTGCATGGAGGAGCCGCAGAACCGGTTCACCGTCATCCCGGCGACACTCAGCGGCAGGTCGGCGAGCAGTGCCACCAGCCGCCCGGCATTCAGGCCCTGCTCACCTTCCGGGAAGGCGCAGCCGAGGATCAGGTCCTCGATATCCTCAGGCGCCACCTTCGTCCGTTCGATCAGCGCCCGCACCACCTGGGCGGCCAGATCGTCCGGGCGCACGCGCGCCAGGCCGCCCTTGGTCGCGAAGTGGAACGGCGAACGGGCATAGCCCGCGATGACGACGTTGGTCATGCTCTGCGGTCTCCTTGGGGGTTCAGTCGGCGGCGCGCTGTTCGGCCGCCCGTTGTTCGGCCAGGGCCTGCTCGGCCTGCGCGCGGATGTCGGTCAGTTCCACGATCGACTGTTCCAGCGCCTCGCGCTGCTGCTGCAACTGCGCCAGCCGGGCGGACACGCCGGCCAGCAGATGGCGCAACTGCGCACGCTGCGAGATGTCGGCGTCGTACAGATCGAGATACTCGCGGATTTCCGCGAGCGAGAAACCGAGCCGCTTGCCGCGCTGGATCAGGATCATGCGGGCGCGGTCGCGAGGGGCGTAGACGCGCGTGGTCCCGGCGCGGCGCGGCTGGATCAGCCCCTTGTCTTCGTAGAACCTGATCGCTCGCGGCGTCAGGCCCAGGTCCCGGCCGAGCTGCGTCACGGTATAGAGCTGGTCTTTCATGGCGGGTCCCGTCCGGTCGGCGCCTTCCCTATACGTCAACTAAGTGACGCGCAAGCCCCTATCGGCGCCGCCGCGCATCGTCATCCGGGCTTCGCGCAGCCGTCACGCTTCCGTCATCGCCGGCCGCTAGGCTCCGGCGCATGTTCCAACTGGTCCATGAAATCCCCGGCCGGCTGCGCCTGCGGGCGGCGTCGCTGCGGCGCGACCCGCGCGCGGCCGGGGCGCTTGCCGCGCAACTCCGCGCGATGCCGGGCGTGCTGGCGGCGGAGGTCAATCCGCGCACCGGCAGCCTGCTGATCCGCCACGACGCCGCCCCCGGCCGCGCCGCCGCGCTGCTGTCCCGCTTCGCCCCGGTGCCGGCGCCGCCGGCACCGATCGGCCGGCTGGCCGAAGCCGTGATGGACCGGGCGGTGGAGCGTCTGCTGACGGCGCTGGTGGCCGCCCTGCTCTGAACCCCGCGCGGCTACACCCGGCCTGCCAGGAACGCCGCCACCACCGCCGCCTGCGCGCCGAACCCGCGCGGGCCGGCCGGTGCGGCCGGATGGCGCAGGTCGCGCCGCGCCAGCACCGCCGGCAGCGCCGCTGCGATCGCCCCGCGCGGCATCACGCCCCCCGCCGCGGCCAGCAGGCCGCGTCCCC
>JAKAZX010000354.1 GCA_021826485.1 Pseudomonadota bacterium
CGCGCTCGCCAGGGCCGAGACCGTGCAGGCGCCGGACGACGAGGTGGCGGCCTGGTTCTACTCCTCCGGCTCCACCGGACAGCCGAAGGGCGTGCGCCACGTCCACGGCAGCTTCCGCGCGACCGCCGACACCTATGCCGCGCAGGTGCTGGGAATCCGCAGCGACGACGTGGTGTTTTCGGTCGCCAAGCTGTTCTTCTCCTACGGGTTCGGCAACGCGGTCACGTTCCCCATGTCGGTCGGCGCCGCCACCGTGCTGCTCGGTGAGCGGCCGACGCCCGCATCGGTGCTGCACATCATGCAGGCGCATCGTCCGACGATCTTCTGCGGCGTGCCGACGCTGTATGCCGCGCTGCTGGCGCAGCCGGGATTCGGCAAACCGATGGTGTCCGACCGGCTGCGCCGCTGCGTCTCCGCCGGCGAACCGCTGCCCGCACAGATCGGGCGGCAGTGGCGGGAGAGGACCGGCGTGGACATCCTCGACGGCATCGGCTCCACCGAGATGCTGCACATCTTCCTGTCGAACCGGCCGGACGATCTGCGCTACGGCACCACCGGCCGCGCCGTGCCGGGCTACCGGCTGCGGATCGTCGATGGCGAGGGGCGCGACGTTGCCGACGACGAACCGGGCGAGCTGATCGTGTCCGGCCCCAGCGCCGCCGACGGCTACTGGAACCAGCGCGACAAGTCCCGCCGCACGTTCCGCGGCGAGTGGACCCATACCGGCGATGTCTATCGGCGCGATGCCGACGGCTACTACCACTACAGCGGCCGCAACGACGACATGATGAAGGTGAGCGGCATCTGGGTGTCGCCGTTCGAGGTCGAGGATGCGCTGATCGCCCATCCGGCGGTGCTGGAGGCGGCGGTGGTCGGGCATGCCGATCCCGAAGGCCTGATCAAGCCGCGCGCCTTCGTGGTGCTGCGGCCCGACGCCGCCGCGACCGATCCCGACGCGCTGCGCGAGGCGCTGAAGCAGCACGTGAAGACGCGGATCGGCCCGTGGAAATATCCGCGCTGGATCGAGTTCACCGACAGCCTGCCCAAGACCGCGACCGGCAAGATCCAGCGGTTCCGCCTGCGCGACCCGGCATGACCGAGCGCTTCGTCCACACCCGCCGCCTGACCTTCGGCGACACCGATGCGGCGCGCATCGTCTATACGCCGCGCGCGGTGCATTTCGCGGTGGAGGCGGTGGAGGCGTGGCTGCTGGAGCGGATCGGCATTTCCTGGCTGCATCTGGTGCGCGACCTGCACATGGGCACGCCCTGCGTGCATGCCGAAGTGGATTTCGTCAGCCCGATGCAGCCGCCCGACCTGCTGGATACCGAGGTCGTGCTGACCAAGGCCGGCGTGTCGTCGCTGACCTTCCATCTGACCGGCCGCATCGGGCCGCGCATCTGCTGGCACGGCAACTTCGTGTTCGTGTTTTTCGCGGAGGCGACCGGCCGCGCGGTGTCGATCCCGGAACAGCATCGCGCGGCGATCGCGCGCGAGCTGGCGATCGCGCCGGCCGGCGCCTGACGCCATTCGGGGGAAACGCAATGTCCGAAGCCTATATCTGCGATTTCGTGCGCACGCCGATCGGGCGCTACGGCGGCGCGCTGCGCAGCGTGCGCACCGATGATCTCGCGGCGATCCCGCTGCGCGTTCTGAAGCAGCGGCATGCATCGGTGGACTGGGCCGCGGTCGATGACTGCTTCATGGGCTGTGCCAACCAGGCGGGGGAGGACAATCGCAACGTCGCCCGCATGGCGCTGCTGCTGGCGGGGCTGCCGGAAACGATCTCCGGCGTCACCATCAACCGCCTGTGCGGCTCGGGGCTGGATGCGGTGGGCAGCGCCGCGCGCGCGATCCGCAGCGGCGAGGCGGAGCTGGCGATCGCCGGCGGGGTGGAGAGCATGACGCGCGCACCGTTCGTGTTCGGCAAGGCGACGGAGGCGTTCGCGCGGCAGGCGGAAACCCATGACACCACGATCGGCTGGCGCTTCGTCAATCCGCTGATGAAATCGCAGTACGGCGTCGACTCGATGCCGGAGACGGCGGAGAACGTGGCGCAGGACTTCCAGGTGTCGCGGGCCGACCAGGATGCCTTCGCCCTGCGCTCCCAGCAGCGCACCGCGGCGGCGCAGCAGGCGGGATTCTTCGCGCGGGAGATCGCGCCGGTGGAACTGACCTCCCGCGCCGGCACCACCGTGGTGGCGGCGGACGAACATCCGCGGCCGGAGACGACGGCGGAGGGGCTGGCGAAGCTGGGCACGCCGTTCCGCAAGACCGGCGGCACCGTGACCGCGGGCAATGCTTCGGGCGTCAATGACGGGGCGGCGGCGCTGCTGCTGGCCTCCGAAGCCGGGGCGCGGCGGCATGGGCTGACGCCGCGGGCACGCGTGGTGGCGATGGCGACCGTGGGCGTACCGCCGCGGATCATGGGCATCGGGCCGGCGCCGGCCACCCAGAAGCTGCTCGGCCGGCTCGGCCTCGGCATCGGCGAGATCGACGTGATCGAGCTGAACGAGGCGTTCGCGGCGCAGGCGCTGGCGGTGCTGCGCCAGCTCGGGCTGCCGGACGATGCGCCGCAGGTCAATCCGCATGGCGGGGCGATCGCGCTGGGCCATCCGCTGGGCGCGTCCGGCGCGCGGCTGGCGATGACGGCGGTGAGCGCGCTGGAGACGACGGGCGGGCGGCGCGCGCTGGTGACCATGTGCATCGGCGTCGGCCAGGGCATCGCCGTGCTGCTGGAGCGGGTCTGACTGTTGCAGGGTGCGACCGGCGGGGCATAGTGCCGGCACATACGGGAGGAACCATGATGCGCCGCCGCACCCTGCTGACCGGCCTGGCCGCCGCCGCGATCGCGCCGACCGCCCCGCGCCTCGCCCGCGCCGCATCGCCGCCGCCGCTGCGCATCGGCGTGCTGAACGACATGTCGGGCGTGTATGCCGACTATCAGGGCATCGGCTCGGTGATCGGGGCGCAGCTTGCGGTGGCGGATTTCGGGGCGCTGCCGGGCGGGCGGGCGATCGAGGTGCTGTCGGGCGACCATCAGAACAAGCCGGATCTCGGCGCCTCCATCGCGCGGCGGTGGATCGACACCGAGGGGGTGGACATGATCCTCGATGTCCCCAACTCGGCGGTCGCGCTGGCGGTGGCGGAGATCGTGCGGGAGAAGAACCGCGTGATGATCGGCTCCGGCGCCGGCACCGACGCGCTGACCGGCAAGGCCTGCACGCCCACCTTCGTCCACTGGACCTATGACACGTGGGAGGCGGGCCACGCGCTCGGCCGCGCGGTGGTGGCGCAGGGCGGGCGCAAATGGTTCTTCCTGACCGCCGACTATGCGTTCGGCCACGTGCTGGAGGACAGCATGGCCGAGGCGGTGAAGGCGGCCGGCGGCACGGTGCTGGGGCAGGTGCGCCACCCGCTCGGCACCGCCGATTTCTCGCAATACCTGGTGCAGGCGCAGGCGAGCGGGGCGGATGTGCTCGGGCTGGCGAATGCCGGCGGCGACAACACCAACACGCTGAAGCAGGCGCAGGAGTTCGGCCTGTCGCGGACCATGCGCATGGCCGGGCCGGTGGTGAACATCAACGCGCCGCAGGCGCTCGGCCTCGCCGCGATGGGTGGCATCCTGATGGTGACGCCGTTCTACTGGGACCGTGACGAGGCGTGCCGGGCCTTCGCGCGGCGGTTCCAGGCGAAGCACCCGCGCCGCAACATGCCGAACGACATGCAGGCCGGCTGCTATTCGGCGACGCTGGTGTATCTGGCCACCATCGCCGCCGGCGGCGGCAAGTCCGACGACGGGGAAGCGGTGGTGGCGGCGATGAAGCGCCGCCCGGTGCATGACCCGCTGTTCGGCACCACGGAAATCCGCACCGACGGGCGGGCGCTGCACCCGGTGTATCTGATGCAGGCCAAGACACCGGCGGAGAGCAAGGGGGACTGGGATTTCTTCAAGCTGCTCTCGACGCTCCCGGCCGACCAGGCCTGGCGCCCGCAGCAGGACGGCGGCTGCAAGCTGTAGCGCGGCCGGGCGCCTGTTTGTTTTCTAAGTGGAACAATAGGGGCGCGCGTTGGCGCCGCCGCCTCAGCCCCGTTTTCGCTTCAGCCCCGGCGGCGGCACCGCATCCGGCGGGCGGGCCAGGGCGACACGGCGGGGCAGCGCCGGCCTCGCGCCGGGCCGGGGGCGCGCGGCCCGCTTCGGGCACGGCGGCAGGGCGAGCACCGGCGGCAGCGCC
>JAKAZX010000355.1 GCA_021826485.1 Pseudomonadota bacterium
TCGGACTATCGCGTCGAACTCGCCTCCGGCACGCGGCTCGCCTGCCGCCAGACGAACGAACCGGGCGGCGGTGCCGCGCGCTTCGCGCCGGGCGATGCGGTGTGGATCGGCTGGTCGGAAACCGCGGCGCGGCTGGTCGCCCCGGAATGACAGGACAGAGGTAGACATGACGTCATCGCTGCATCAGGACATGGTGGTCTTCGACGGGCTGATCGTGTCCAACTGGTCGGAGGCGATCTTCCGCGACATGCGCCGCGGTGGCCTGACCGGCGCCAACTGCACCGTCTGCGTGTGGGAGGGCTTCACCGCCACGATGCAGAATCTGATGCGCTGGAACGAATGGTTCCGCGCCCATGCCGACCTGATCGTCAAGACCCGGTCGGTCGCGGACATCCGCCGCGCGAAGGCGGAGGGGCGCACCGCGATCGTGCTCGGCTTCCAGAACGTCTCCGCGTTCGAGGATCAGATCGGCTCGGTGCAGGTATTCAAGGATCTCGGCGTCGGCATCGTGCAGATGGCCTACAACACGCAGAACCTGATCGGCAGCGGCTGCTACGAAACCCGCGACGGCGGGTTGTCGGATTTCGGGCGCGACATCGTCGCCGAGATGAACCGCGTCGGCATGCTGTGCGACCTGAGCCATGTCGGCGCGGTCACGTCGCGCGATGTCATCATGGTGTCGAAGAAGCCGGTCTGCTACTCGCACACCTTGCCGGCGGTGCTGAAGCCGCATCCGCGCAACAAGACCGACGAGCAGATGCGCTTCATCGCCGATCACGGCGGCTTCGTGGGCGTGACGATGTTCCCGCCCTTCCTGCCGAAAGGCCCGGACTCGACGGTGGACGACTATGTCGCGGCGATCGGCCATGTGGTCAACCTGATCGGCGAGGACAGCGTCGGCATCGGCACCGATTTCACCCAGGGCTACGACGCGGCCTTCTTCGACTGGATCACGCACGACAAGGGCAACGGCCGCAAGCTGACGGATTTCGGCACCGTGCGGAATCCCGAAGGCATCCGCACCATCGGCGACTACCCGAACCTCACGGCCGCCATGCAGCGTGCCGGCTGGAGCGAGGGCCGCATCCGCAAGGTGATGGGGGAGAACTGGCTGCGGCTGCTGACGGAGGTGTGGGGCGGCTGACGCGCCGGCGCAGGATCAGCGCGCGGCCTCCGCCGCCAGCCGCTCCAACAGGGCGGCGTGCGGCGGCGGCGGAGGTGGTCCCTGCTGCACGCCGGCAAAGACGTCCTCGCCCGACAGCCAGCGCTGCTCGGCGTCCGCGCTCGGTAGCGCCACCGTCAGGGCGTGGTTGAGTTCATAGGCCCGCGCATCCAGCGCGGCTGCGCGCAGGGCCGCGACCAGCGCCAGCATGTGCGCATCCTTGAGCCGCAGCGGAATTGCCGAGGCGGGGATGACGATGCCGGGATCGCCGAACCCGGCTTCGCATGCCGCGGCATCCAGGCTGTTGCCGGCGCGGCACAGCAGCGGCCGCGCGTCATATGCGGTGCAGCGCCCGTCCAGCAGCAGCGCGCAGGGCCGCCGGTCCCGCGCGCGCTGGTCGGCGGGCACGCCGCGCGTGGCCGTTGCGGCCGCTGCGATCCGCTGCCGGTCCGCCGCAGCGTCGCCGCGCACATGCCGCGCCAGCCGGAACGCCTCCGGCGCCGTGACGACGATCAGCGTGTGACAGCAAAAGGCGCAGCCGGCGCGGCAGGCGATGCCGGGGCCGGGCGGATGGGAGCGTGTCGAAAGCGCGAAGCCGCGATGCGCCGCCTCCGCCGCGTCGCCGGCGCGGCGGCGGTTCGCGCGGTCGGACAGCACGCGGTACAGCGCACGGGCCTGCACCGCCAGCAGCGGTAGATCGGCGCCCGGCGGCAGCCCGCGCGTGCGAACGAAGTCCCGCGCCTGTTGTGCCTGCGACATGGGTTCGCGCCCGCTCCGTCAGAATCCCCAGGCGACACGTCGGTCGTTCCCGCGTGCCAGGTTGCGGTAGCGTGCCAGCGCCAGCAGCGGAAAGAACAGCCGGTAGCCGTGATAGCGCAGATAGAACACCCGCGGGAAGCCGACGGCGGTGTAGGGGGCTTCCTCCCACTCGCCGTCCGGCTGCTGGCAGGCGGCAAGCCAGGCGATGCCGCGCGCGGTCGCCGGATGCGCGGCATCCCCGGCAGCCATCAGGCCGAGCAGCGCCCATGCCGTCTGCGACGGGTTGCTGCGGTGGTAGCGTCCGCGCGGCGCATCCGCATAGGTCTCGTTGTCCTCGCCCCAGCCGCCATCCTCGCGCTGCGTGTCCAGCAGGAAGCCGACCGCGCGGCGCACCGCCGGGTCGTCGGCCGGCACGCCGGCGGCATTCAGGGCGCACAGCACGGACCACGTGCCGTAGATGTAATTGGTGCCCCAGCGGCCGAACCAGCTTCCGTCCGGCATCTGCTCCTGCCGCAGCCAGCGGATCGCGCGGGCCAGCACCGGCTCATCGGCCGGCATCCCGATCTGCGCGAGGAAGGAGATGCAGCGCGCCGTCACGTCCGCGGTCGGCGGGTCGAGCAGCGCGCCATGATCGGCGAACGGGATGTGATTGAGGTACAGCCTGTCGTTGTCGGCATCGAAGGCGCCCCAGCCGCCGCCCTTCGACTGCATGCCGAGGACCCAGTCGCGTGCGCGCGCGATCGCTTCCTCGGTCGCGGGATCGCCGCCGCCCGCCTGCATGTGCCGGTGCAGCAGCATGCCGACCACGGCGGTGTCGTCCACGTCCGGATAGTGCGGATTGGCATACTGGAAGGCCCAGCCGCCGGGCACGGCGTGCGGGCGCGCCGCCGCCCAGTCGCCCGTCACGTCCAGCACCTGGCGCGCGCGCAGCCATTTGGCCGCCCGCGCCACCGCCGGATCGGCGGCGCTGTCCGCCTCCATCACCGCGTGGCCGGCAAGCCCCGTGTCCCACACCGGCGAAAGACAGGGCTGGCAATAGGCGTGATCGTCCTTCACCACCAGCAGCTTGCGCACGCTCGTCCAGGCGATCGCGGCATCGGGATGGTCGGGCGGATAGCCGAGCGTGTCGAACATCATCACCGTGTTCGCCATCGCCGGGTAGATCGCGCCCAGCCCGTCCTCCCCGTTCAGCCGCGCGGTGACGAAGCCGACGGCGCGCGCGATCGCACGCCGGCGCGTCGCGGCCGGGAAGGCCGGCTGGGCGAACCGCAGCACGACATCCAGATGCTTGAAGAAATGTCCCCAGGCGGAGCGGAACGGCCCGCGGATCCAGTCGCGGATGCGATCGGGCGGGGTCGTGAACAGTTCCGGCACATGGATGCCGCGCGGGTTGCGCGCGCGCGGGCGCAGCGCCATCAGCACGGTCAGCGGCACGATCACCGTGCGCGACCAGTACGACACCTTGTCCAGGTGGAACGGGAACCAGCGGGGCAGCAGCACCAGTTCCACCGGCATCACCGGCACCGCGCGCCACGGCACCTCCCCGTACAGCGCAAGCTGCGCGCGGGTGAACACGTTGCTGCGCTCGGCCCCGCCGGCCGCGAGGATGGCGGCGCGGGCGCGGCGCATATGCGGCGCCTCCAGGTCGTCGCCGATCAGCTTGAGTGCGAAATACGCCTTCACGCTGGCGGAAAGGTTGAAGGCGCCGTCGTGGAACAGTGGCCAGCCGCCATGCGCGCCCTGGGTCGCGCGCAGATAGACGCCGATGCGCTGCTCGAGGTCCGGCTCGATGCGGTCGAGGAAATGCTCCAGCAGTACGTATTCGGCGGGGATCGTCGCATCCGCCTCCAGCTCGAACACCCAGTGGCCGTCCGGCTGCTGGCGGCGCAGCAGGGCCGCATGCGCGCGGGTAACGGCCTGGTCCAACTCGGTATTGATCGTCTCGTTCGGCATGTCGTGCGACTGTCAGCCTGCAAGCAGATGGGTGGCGGCGGTGCGGCCGGACCGGATGGCGCCCTCGATGGTGGCGGGCAGGCCGGTCGCGGTCCAGTCCCCGGCGAGGGCGAGGTTGCGCAGCGGGGTGCGCGCGCCGGGGCGCAGCTTCTCCTGCGCCGCGGTGGCGGCGAAGGTGGCGCGCTTCTCCTTCACCACGCGCCAGCGCGGCATGTCGCCGGACAATGTCAGCGCCGCACACACGTCCGGCCAGACCCGCCCGGCGATCTCCTCCGCCGGCAGGTCGGCCAGATGGTTTGCCGCGCTGATGGTGACGGAGACGACGCCCG
>JAKAZX010000356.1 GCA_021826485.1 Pseudomonadota bacterium
CGCGGCCCCGCGCGCCAGCGCCAGCAGCGCACCGATCTGGCCGGGGCGGCCGAGCAGCGAGGCGGCGACCTGCCGCACCCGCACCGCGCCGTGCGCGTCGAGCGCCAGCAGCGCCAGCGGCGGCAGTGCCAGCGCCGCCGGGTCGCACACCGCGCGCAGCGCCGCGAAGGCGAGGCCGTGCCGGGCGGCGACGCGGGCGACCGCGCCGCTTTCCAGATCGACGCCGTCGGCCCCCGTCGCGGCGAACAGGGCTTGCTTGGCGGCAAGCGTCGCGACCGGCACGACATCCGCCGCGAGCGCCTGACAGGACCAGCCGCCGAGGGCCGCCGCCAGGGCGGCATCGCAGCGATGCACCGCGCCGCGCTCCACCACCACCTGCGGCACCAGCAGCGCGCCGGGGCGGCGCGCCGGGTTCAACCCGCCGCACAGGCCGAAGCTGACCAGCGCCGTCACCCCCTGGGCGACCAGCGCCTCGGCCGCGTCCTCGGCCCCGGCGGGCAGGCCGCCGCCGGCGCGGGCCGCACCCAGCCGGGCCGCCAGCCGCGCTTCCGCGGCCAGCCCGGTCACCAGCCCCGGGATCAGCGGGGCGCACCAGGACGGCACCATCATCCCCCTCCCTTGCGCTCCGCCGCGGGGCGGTGGCAAGCCAGTCGGTGACGACAGGAACAGGGGAAGCGGCAGATGGATCTGGGCATCAGGGGCCGCCGCGCGCTGGTCTGCGCGGCCAGCAAGGGGCTCGGCCGGGCCTGCGCGATGGCATTGGCGCAGGAGGGCGTGGCACTCACCATCACCGCCCGCACCGCCGAGGCGCTGGAGCGCACCGCGGCCGAGATCCGCGCCGCGACCGGCGTTGCCGTCACCACCGTCGCGGGCGACATCGCCTCCGCCGAGGGCCGCGCGGCGGCGCTGGCGGCCTGCCCCGATCCGGACATTCTGGTGAACAATGCCGGCGGGCCGCCGCCCGGCGACTTCCGCGACTGGGACCGCGAGCACTGGCAGCGGGCGCTGGATGCCAACATGCTGACGCCGATCCTGCTGATGCGCGCGGTGATCGACCGCATGATCGCCCGCCGCTTCGGCCGCATCGTCAACATCACCTCCGCCGCCGTGCTGTCGCCGATCCCACGCCTCGGCCTGAGCAACGGCGCGCGGACCGGCCTGACCGGCTTCGTCGCCGGCCTGTCGCGGCAGGTGGCGCGGCACAACGTCACCATCAACAATCTGCTGCCCGGCGCCTTCCTGACCGACCGGCTGCGCAGCAACGCCGCCGACGAGGCGAAGGCCAGCGGGCGGGCAGTGGAGGCGGTGATCGCCGAGCGGGCGGAAGCCGGGCCGGCCGGGCGGGTCGGCGATCCGGCCGAGTTCGGCGCCGCCTGCGCGTTCCTGTGCGGCGCGCAGGCCGGCTACATCGTCGGGCACAACCTGCTGATCGACGGCGGCGCCACCCACGCAACCTTCGCCTGACGGCGATGCCGCGGCGCCGCGCCCTCCTGCACATGGGGCTCGCGCTCGCCGCGCTGCCGCAGGGGGCACAGGCAGCGAAGCCGGAGGATGCGCTGCGGATCGCCTGGCGGGACGCGGTGCCCGACCTCGATCCCTACCGCAACCAGCTCCGCACCGGCTTCGTGCTCGCCCACCATTTGTGGGACTGCCTGGTGGACCGCGATCCCGAGACGTTCCAGATCCGCCCCCTGCTGGCCGAATCCTGGCGGCAGGAGGACGACACCACCTGGCGCTTCACCCTGCGCCCGAACATCCTGTTCCATGACGGCACGCCCTGCGCGCCGGAGGATGTCGCCTACACGGTCCGCACGGTGCTGGACGCGGGGACGGTCGCGGTGCCCGGGCTGTTCGCCTGGCTCGCCGGCGCCGAGCCGGCGGGGGAGCGGGATGTCCTGCTGAAGCTGCGTGCGCCGTTCCCGGCGGTGCTGGAATATCTGGCGATGGTGCTGCCAGTGCTGCCGCGCGCCTACCGGGAGCGGGTGGGGGCGGCGGGCTTCGCCCAGGCGCCGGTCGGCACCGGGCCGTACCGCCTCGCCGCCGCGACCTTCCCCGACCTGCTGCGGCTGGAGCGGTTCGACGGGTATTTCTCCGGCAGTCCGAAGGGCCGCCCGGCGATCGGCCGCATCCTGGTCAGCGCGGTGGCCGATCCGCTGGCGGAGCTGACGGCGCTGATGTCCGATCAGGCCGACTGGATCTGGCAGATCGGGCCGGACGCCTTCGCCGCGGTGTCGCAGGCCGCCGGCCTGCAGGCGCTGCGCGGCGATTCGCTGCGCTTCGGCTATCTGTCGATGGATGCCGCCGGGCGCAGCGGCGCCGGCAATCCGCTGACCGCGACGAAGGTGCGGCAGGCGATCTGCCATGCGATCGACCGCGCCGCCATCGTGCAGCGCCTGGGCGTGGTCGCCGGGCGGGTGCTGGACACGCCCTGCTTCCCGACCCAGTTCGGCTGCGATGCCGGCGCCGTCCGGCGCTACCCGTTCGACCCGGCGCGCGCCCGCGCGCTGCTGGCCGAGGCGGGGGTGCCGGACGGATTCGCGACCACTCTCGTCTCCTACGTGCTGCCGGAGGTCGGGGCGGCGGTGCGGGCCAGCCTGCAAGCGGTCGGCATCGCCGCCGAGCTGGTGCAACTGCCCACCGCCGCCGCGATCGCGCGGGCCGAGGCGGGGGCGGCGCCGCTGTTCCTCGGGTCCTGGGGCAGCTACTCGGTGAACGACGTGGCGGCGATCCTGCCGCAGTTCTTCGGCGGCGGCCCGCTCGACTACGCGCGCCAGCCGGAGCTTGCCGACATGCTCGACCGCGCCGGCGCGAGCGGCGACGCCGATCTGCGGCGGGTGCTGTACGGCCAGGCGATCCGGCGCATCTCCACCGATGCGCTGTGGCTGCCGCTGCACACCTACGCCGCCACCTACGGCATGACGCGCACGCTGAATGCGCGGCCGTTCGCGGACGAGCTGCCCCGCTTCTATCTGGCAAGCTGGAAGTAGCGCCGGCTAACCCGGCAGCGGCGCCGCGGCGGCGTGATAGAGGGCGGCAATCTCCTCCCACGCGCGGGCGGCGCGCTTGCGCTGCCGGCGCTCGGCGGCCCAGCCGCGCACCTGGTCGTGCAGCAGCGCGCCGAGACCGTGCTGATAGAGCCACAGACTGTTCTGCTGACCCTGGAAATTCGGCTCGCCCGCCATGCCGCCCCAGGGGCGGAAGCCGCTGCCCAGCCCGACGCCGAACACGTTGGCGAGCGCGCCGCCGGTCGCGGTGCGCAGCCGCGCCGCGGCATCCACGCTCGGCCCGGTCTCGGCGAGCGCGATGCGCCGCCCGTCCGGATCGATCACCGGCACCGTCGCCAGCCGGTAGCCGAAAGCGGGAACGATCAGGTCCGCCGCGTCCAGCAGCCCCGCCAGTCCGGCGGGATCGAGCGTCCCGATGGGCTGCGCCACCGCCCGCTGCTCGCCAGCGCTGCCGTCCAAGCCGCGGATGCGGCGCCAGACGGCGCGGCCGTCGCCGCGCAATCCGCCCAGCCGGTGGACGCGCCCGGTCGCCGGGCAGACATCCTCCGGCGCGAAGCGGTAGCCGTCCGCCAGCGCCTCGGCGGCGGAGGCGTAGAACACGCGCGGCTCGGTGCGATAGAGGATGTGCAGCCCCGCTGCGGCGAAGCGGACGCGCGCCAGCCGGTCGAGCAGCATCCAGGCGGAGGAGAGGGCGCTGTGCGAGCCGCCCAGGATCACCGCGCGCGGCGGCGCACGGCCGCGCGCCAGCAGGGCCTCCGCGAACGCCTCGCCGCCGCGGGTGAGCAGCCGGTCGCTCGGCAGCAGCTTGTGCCGCCAGCGGTGCAGCGAGATGCCGGGCAGCAGCGCCGCATCCTGCCAGTTGGTCCGCTGCCGTCCGCCCAGCGCCAGCACGGCGCTGGCCGCCTGCAGGCAGTGCCGGCGGCCGAGCCGGTCGGCAAGCTCCGCCGTCACCGTGCCGTCGCGGCCCAGCCGCAGGCCGATCACCTGCGCCTCCCGCACGAAGCGGCTGCGGCCGTGCCGCGCCACCTCCTCCGTCAGCGCCGTGCCGAGCCGGGCGAGGAAGCGGCCGACCAGCGGCAGCGGCGGCAGCGCGTCGCGCCCCGCGGCGAGGGTGCGCACGACCGGATCGTCGTTCAGCGCGCGCAGCCACGGCGCCGCGGGGGCATCGAGGCATTCCAGCAGCGTG
>JAKAZX010000019.1 GCA_021826485.1 Pseudomonadota bacterium
GCGTCGTTGCCGGCGGGCCGGAAAGTCTCTGCGACACAGTGGCGGGAGATGTACAGGGCACTTGCTCCCCACGGCTATCTTGGCAGCACGATTCCGCAGGAATTCGGCGGTGCCGGGCTAAGCTATTGGGACTATGGTCTTCTGCTCGAGGAACTGGCACGCGGCCCGGTGCTGCTCGGCGAAGTGGTCCCACCGCGAACGATCCACTATCTGGGCTCAGCCGGGCAGAAGCGCCGCTTCCTGCCGCGACTGTTCTCTGGCGATTGGGTGTCGACGGCCGCCATCACCGAGCCGCAGGCGGGATCCGATCTGCGCAATCTGCGCTGCGCAGCGACACTTCATGGCGACCGCTACCGCGTGACCGGAACGAAGAAGTGGATCAAGCTCGGCGGCGATGCCGACTTCATGACACTCATGGTCCGTACCGGCGAGCGTGCCGATGGAAAGCCGGCCATCAGCCGTCTGCTGGTCGAACGCGCGGCCTCGCCCTGGACGGCCCGTGAACTTCCCTCGGTCGGTCTCGATGCCGTCTCCTTCGCGGAGATCGAATTCGACGGTGTCGAGGTGCCGGCCGAGAACCTGCTCGGCGATGCGGGGCACGGGGCGGATCAGTTCAACCGCGGGATCGAAGCCTCCCGCGCCTTCATCGGCATTCAGGCAGTCGGCATAGCGGATCGTGCCCTCGCCCGCGCCGTGGCCTACGCAAAGCAGCGCTCGGCCTTCGGGCGACCGCTCGCGCGCTTCCAGGCGATCCAGAGCTCGCTCGCCGACGCTGCCGCAAAGCTGGCTGCGGCCCGCGCGCTGTGTCTCGAAGCGCTCGATCGGCTCGACTGTGGCGAGCGCTCTCCGCAATCGGTCGCGATGGCCAAGTTGTTCGCGACGGAAGCCGCAGTGGAAGTCTGTCATCTCGCGATGGACAGCATGGGTGCCTACGGCCTGTCGCGGGAAGCAGGGGTCGAACGCTGCTGGCGTGACTGCCGCATGTTGACCGTCATCGACGGCACTTCGGGAATTCAGCGCCTCATCATCGGGCGGGAGCTTCTCGGAACTGCCGCCTTTTCATGAGAATCGCATGACAGTCGTTGGGAAAAGTCCCCTTCGCATCGGGATGCACGACATTCTGCATCCTGAGGCGGTCGCGGTCTTCGGCGCATCGGAGAGCAAGGACAAATTCGGAGGCCGGATCATGAATTTCCTGATCCGGCATGGCTTCGCCGGCAGGATATACCCGATCAACCCGAACCGGCAGGAGATCCTGGGACGCAAAGCCTATGCGCACATCACCGATGTCGGTGAGCTTGTCCAGGTCGCAATTCTGGCCGTACCGACCCGGACTTTGCGGGAGAGTATCGAGCAGTGCATCGCGGCGGGCGTCGGCTGCTGCATCATCATCACGACCGGCTTTGCCGAGGCGGACGAGGCAGGTGCCCGACTTCAGAACGAGATCGTTGGGCGCGCGCGCGATGCGGGAATGCGCATCATCGGCCCGAATTGCATGGGCCTCATCAACACCAATTGGAAGCTGGCCCTGTGCTCCTCGGTGGTGCTCGACACTGACCGCTTTCCGGCCGGGCGGATCGGCCTGATCAGCCAGAGCGGCGCGCTGATGGTATCCCTGTTTGATCGGGCGGCCAGCGAAGGGATCGGCCTTGGCATCTGCGTCTCTCTCGGGAACCAGGCCGATGTCGAAATCTGCGATGTGCTCGAATATCTGATCCACGATCCGGGGACGCCGGCCATCTGTGTCTATGCCGAGGGTTTCCGGGATGCCGGGCGCTTCATGCGGGCGGCGATCGCCTGCCGCAAGGCCGGCAAGCCGCTGATCCTCGTGAAGACCGGCCGCACACCCGCGGGCGTGAAGGCAGCGCAGTCCCATACCGCAAGTCTCGCCGGCAGCTTCGAGGCGCTCAGCGCGGTCTGTCGCGCGCATGGTGTTGTGCTCACGGACGATCCTGTGACGATGATTCGCATCGCGGACGTGCTGGTGAAATGGCCGCGGGCCCATGCCGGTGGCATCGGCGTCCTGTCTGGCTCGGGCGGCGGCGCCGGTATCATGGTCGACCGGATTGCCGACACGGGGATGCGGCTGGCGCAGCTTGCGGGGCCGACGCGCGCGAAACTTGGGGAAATCCTGCTGCCCCCGCAGGCGGACAATCCAATCGATCTCGGCGGCCGCCTGCTGCCCGAGACCGTCGAGATTGCCGATTCGGCGATGGCCATTCTCGCCGGCGATCCGAACGTGGCGCTGATTGCGGTCTATCTCGCCTCGATGCCGTCATTCGAACAGCGGGCGCGTCTTCTTGCCCGGGCGGGGATAGCGGGCGGCAAACCGGTCCTCGCGGTGATGCTGCCGGGGAGTGCCGGCGACGCGCCGCGTGTCGCCGTCCGGCAGGAAGGTTGTCCGTGCCTTGACTCCGTCGATGACTTGCTGGCGGTGGTGCGGGGTGCATTCGAGCATTACACGCTTGCCGGAACGGTGGACGAGACGCCATCGCGGCCGGCATCGGTGCCCGCCGCCCTGCCGAGCGAAGCGGATTCGCTCATGGAATTGGCCACACTCTACGGCGTGCCCTTCGCCGCGGAGCGAGGCTGCGCGACGCCAGCCGAAGCCGTCACCGCGGCGGCGGCTATCGGCTATCCCGTCGTGCTCAAGGGAGCGGTGGTCGGGGTCACGCACAAGTCCGATCTTGGCCTGGTTCGAACTGCGCTGCGTGACGAGGGCGAGCTTCGTCACGCCTGGACGTCGATCGAGGCGGCGGCGATCGCCCATGCCGGCGTGGCGAACTTCAGAGGGTGCCTGCTGCAGGAGCAGATTCCGCATGGCCTCGAGCTGATCTGCTCGATCCGGCGCGATCCGCAGTTCGGCCCTCTCGTACTGGTCGGTGCGGGGGGCGTCATGGTCGAGCTCGCGCGGGACACGATCTCGTACCCGGCTCCGGCTTCGGCCGCCCGGGCCGAGGTGTTGCTGCGGCACTTGCGTCTCGCGCCTTTGTTCGATGGCTACCGGGGATCCGAACCCCTGGATGTTGCGGCGGCAGCAAGGATCGTCGCGGCGCTGAGTTGGCTCGCGGTCGATCTCGGCGATCGACTCGTGGATCTCGAGATCAACCCTCTCATTCTTGGCCCGGGCGGCGCCAAGGCCGTCGATCTGCGCGGGGAGATTCATCCCCGTCGAGGATCGTGATCCGGGTGGGCACCAGTATCCGAGGCTGACATGTTTCTTGCCAACCGACTCCGCGACCATCGCATGCCGCTCGATCCGGCGGATGCC
This sequence comes from Pseudomonadota bacterium, assembly GCA_021826485.1. Classification (GTDB taxonomy): domain Bacteria; phylum Pseudomonadota; class Alphaproteobacteria; order Acetobacterales; family Acetobacteraceae; genus JAFKFJ01. The sequence continues at coordinate 3,272 of JAKAZX010000019.1, forward strand.
GAATGCCTGGGGGCGGCCGGGGCCGCAGAGGCCGAACGCTTCTTGCAGCATCGCGAGAACTATGCGGTGACCCCGCTCCACACACTGTCCGCCCTGGCCAGCCATCTCGGCGTGGCGGACATCCACGTGAAGGACGAAGGGCCGCGATTCGGCCTAGGCAGTTTCAAGGCGCTGGGCGGCTCCTACGCCGTCACCCGGCTGGTGCTCGAAGCGGCCTCGCAGCAACTGAAGCGCAGCGTCCATATCGGCGAGTTGCACGATTCAGAGATTCGCGCCTTGGCCGCGACCATGACCTTCGCCTGCGCGACGGATGGCAATCATGGTCGCTCCGTCGCGCAGGGCGCGCAGCTCGTCGGGGCGCGGGCAGTGATCTTCGTCCATGCCGGGGTCAGCGACGAGCGGGTAGCCGCTATCGCGCGCTTCGGCGCGGAGATCGTCAAGGTCGCCGGCACCTATGACGATTCCGTCGCCGAAGCCGCCCGGGTGGCTGCCGCCCGGGGCTGGATCATCGTTTCCGACACGTCCTGGCCTGGCTATGAGCGCATCCCCGGGCTGGTGATGCAGGGCTACACGGTCATGGTGCGCGAGGCGCTTCGCCAGATCCCCGATCTGCCCACCCACGTCTTTGTGCAGGCAGGGGTGGGAGGCGTGGCGGCGGCCGTTGCCGGGCATCTTGCTGCGGTGTTCGGCAATCGCCGGCCCACTTTCGTCGTCGTTGAGCCCGAACGCGCCGCGTGCATCTACGTGAGCGCGGAGGCCGGCCGTCCCGTGAAGATCGACCATGACCAGCCGACGGTCATGGCGATGCTGGAATGCTACGAGCCGTCGCTGATCGCGTGGCGGGTGCTGTCGCGCGTTGCTGACGGCTTCATGACCGTTGGCGAGGACGATGCGGTGGCAGCGATGCGCATGCTCGCGCGCCCCCTTGGCAGCGATCCGCCGATCATCGCCGGGGAGAGCGGGGGGGTGGGTCTCAGCGGCCTCCTCAGGGCAACGGCGGATCGCGATGTGAGCGGGGTGCTTGGCCTTGGCCCGCGATCGCGCGTCTTCATCATCAACACTGAAGGCGCGACGGATCCCGCGCGCTATGCCGAGCTGGTCGGATAGGCGATGCCCGACGATTGCCATTGTCCGCATCGGGAGCGGCCCCGCCCGTCGGCGGTGTGCTGGAATGATCGGCCGATCTGATCTATGCAAGCCCTATGACCAAATATTCCACGATATATGGCCGCAGCCGGGTGCCGCTGTATCTGCAGGTCGCCTCCGTCATGCGGGAGCGCATCACTTCGGGCCACTGGGCGGAGGGGGACCGGATTTCGACGCTCGAGGAGCTTGAAAAGGAATTCGGCGTGGCGCGCGTGACCGTCCGCCAGGCGATCGATCTGCTGCGCGCCGAAGGCCTCGTGCAGGCGCAGCAGGGGCGGGGCACCTTCGTTTCCGGCAAGCCAATGGATCATCGTTGGCTCAACCTCGCCACAGATTTTGACTCGCTTGTCGATTCGATCCGCAACAACGTCTTGAAGCGCGTGTCCATCCAGCGGGATGCGGCCCCGCCCTGCCTTGCGCCCGGCGAAGGAAGGCTGGCGGCGGCGTATACATTTCTCAAAAGTGTGCAATTCAACAGCGGCAGACCATTCTCGGTCGTGCATCTGCACCTCGATCAGCAGCTTTTCTTGCGAGACCATAAGCGCTTCACGCGCTCGGCCGCGCTGCCCAAGATCGTCGAGATGGAAGACATGGTCATCACCCATGCCTACCAGATCTTCTCGATCGGCGTAGCCGATCCGGAAACCGCCGACCTGCTGGAGATCGGTCTTGGGGAGCCGACGGCCGACTGCCATCTGACAGTCATCGATGACAGGGGCGTTGCGATCTACGTCGCCGATATCCATTACCTCAAGGACTGCTTTGTCCTGCGCAATGATCTGCTGGCGCGGCACGCGGCGCGCCGAAGCGGCACGGCATTGACCCGAAAGCGCCGGGCGACCGCCGGCGACTTGGCGGTGGAGGCGTAGCCGGGGCATCCGTCGGCACTGCCCGGCACGACCGGGCGCATTGCGCGGGCTGCCCGGGAGACGTTGCGCAGGAATTGAGGAAACGCGACGACGGTATCGACCCGGGCGGCTGCCGTTCGTACCGTCGCTGCCTTGATCAACGACTGCAACCGCCGGCCTCGAAGATGGCCATTGATCGACGAGAAAATTCGATCGATAATGGTACTATGGATAGCATGATAGGGTGATTGCCCCGGGCCGCCGATGTGACCCGCGGCTCGCAAGACGGAGGATCGGAGAGGCGAACGCAACCGTTGTAGGACGGGACGCGCGACACACCCGACCGGATGCCATCGCGAAGGAGGGCTGCGCAGCTCTTGCGTGGACATGACGACGCCCTTCGCATTTTGCGCGGGTGAACGAGAAGAAAGAGCGAGACGCCTTGGTTCCGGGATCATGCTCGGGCACTGGGTACACGCAGAAGCAAGGGGAGGAAATGTCGATGAGATCAAACTTGCTGAGGACTATGCTGGGTGCGGCGGGTGCCGTCCTGCTGGCCGGCGCGGCCTTCGCGCAGGACACGATCAGGATCGGCGTCACGCAGCCGCTGACTGGCGCATTCGCCGCCGACGGCAACTATGTGGTGCAGGGCGCGAAGCTTGCTGCGGAGGCCATCAACAAGGCCGGCGGCGTGAACGGCAAGCAACTTCAGCTCATCGTTGAGGACAACAAGTCGAACCCGACGGAAGCGGCCGCCACGGCCGAGCGCCTGATCGTCGAGGACAAGGTGCCTGTCATGATGGGCGCGTGGGGCTCGTCGCTCACTCTTGCGGTCATGCCCAAGCTGGTCGAATACAAGGTGCCGATGGTGGTGGAAACGTCGTCATCGGGCAAGATCACGACGTCCGGCAACCCCTACATCTTCCGCATCAGTCCGACGTCGGAGATGGAGGCCAGGGCCTTCGCACCTCTGGTCGGCACGATGGGCATCAAGAAGGCCGACTTTCTCGCGACCAATGACGACTTCGGCAAGGGCTCCATGCAGGAGTTCACCAAGATGCTGAAGCAGAAGGGTGTCGCCATCGGCGCATCGGAGACGATGGCCGAGGACGCCACCGACCTTTCGGCGCAGCTCGCCAAGATCAAGGCCTCTGGTGGCGATACGATCTTCGTCACCACCGACGTGAAGCAACTCACCCTGATCCTGAAGCAGGCCAAGGACCAGCAGGTGACTGCCCGCATCATCACGACCGGCGGCTCGGTCTCGCCAGACCAACTGATCGAGCAGGCGGGCGGCGCGGCGAACGGATCCTATCACCTGGTCTTCTTCACGCCGTGGTTCCCGGACGCGGTCAAGAATCCCGACGTGGCCAAGGCGTTCATGCAGGCCTGGAGCGACGCCAAATACGATGTCGGCGGACTGACCGAGGGCTTCCGCGGATGGGACGGCATCTATACCATCGCGGCGGCGGTGAAGGACGCGGGCAAGGCCGATCCGGCGGCAATCACCAAGGCGCTCTGGGGCGTGCATGTCAGAGGCGTCAACGGCGATATAGCCTTCATCAAGCAGGGGCCGGCCGGTCGCGAAAGCGGCCAGAGCGTTCCCGGCGTTTACCTTGTCAAGATCGACGGCGGCAAGGTCGTGCAGCCGTAGGGCACAACACGCCGGGCATCCGCCCTGTCGCGGCGGCCGTAAGGGCCTCCGCGACAGCTGGCGCCGGTCGGAACGCACGCGGCTGCGTGCGCATCCCAGCGGAAAGCGAATTTCGGTCGAACCGCACTCCCTTGTAGGGCCAGAGTGGACGAATTCCTCCAGCACTGCGTGAACGCTCTCATGCTCGGGGGAATTTACGCCCTGCTGGGCATCGGCCTGACGCTGATCTTCGGCATCATGCGCGTGGTGAACTTCACCCACGGGGAGCTGTACAGCTTCGGCGCCTATATGATGTTCATGTTCGTGATGCTGCTGCATCTCGACTTTTTCCTCTCCCTTGTTCTGGCGACGGCGCTTGGTGTCGCACTGGGGGCGGTGATCGAGTTCGTTCTGCTGCGCAGGCTGCGCGGTGCTGACATCGACACGACGATGCTGGTGATGATCGGCGCCTGGATCGCGATGCAGAATGTGGAACAGCTCATCTGGTCAGGCGTCGCCAAATCGATCACGAGCCCGTTTCCTTCGGCGCCGCTCGTGCTGGGAGGAATATCCGTCGCCTGGAGCCGACTGTTCGTGTTCGCCGTCGCGCTCCTTCTGATTGCAGGCACCTACGCACTCGTCGATCGCACCCGGATCGGTCGGGCGATGCGCGCCACGTTCCAGGACGGCGATACGGCGCGGCTCATGGGGGTGGACATCGACACCACCTATCTGGCGACCTTTGCGCTCGGTTCCGGGCTTGCCGCGGCTGCCGGCGCGCTGCTCGGCCCGGTCTTCGTAGTGACGCCCGGAATGGGCGACCTGGCCGCCCTGAAAGCCTTCGCGATCGTCATTCTCGGGGGGCTCGGCAGTATCTTGGGGGCCACCATCGGTGGCTTCCTGCTGGCCTTCATCGAGGAACTGGGCGCCGGCTATCTGTCATCCGGCTATCGCGATGCAATGGGGTTCGCGCTCATCATCCTCGTTCTGCTGATGCGGCCGACCGGGCTGATCAGCCGCAAGGATCGCATCGGATGAGACGCCTTGCGATCCTGGCCCTCCTCGCGCTCCTGCTCTCCGTTCCGCTCTGGGTCGGCAATTTCTACGTGCTCCACGTGCTGATCGTGACGGGCATCTTCACCATTGCCGCGATGAGTCTCAATCTGCTGCTCGGCTATACCGGGCAGCTCAGCCTGGGCCATGCGGTGTTCTTCGGCATCGGCGCCTATGTATCGGCGCTGGTATCGCTCGGCTTTGCCGTGCATCTCGCGCCAGACTGGCTGGTGACGCTCGACCCTCAGCCGGTGTGGCTGGCCATGCTTTGTGCAGTCGCCATTGCCGGGCTTTGCGGCTGGGCGATCGGCCGCGTTTCCTTCAAGGTTCGCGGCGCCTATTTTGTGATCGTCACCATCAGCTTTGCCGAAGTGGCCAGGCTGGTCGCGCTGAACTGGGACGAACTGACCCAGGGGCCGATGGCGCTCAACAATATCCCGCCGCTCGCCGTTTCTCTGCCCGGGCTGGACGAGTTCGACTTCATCGGGAAGGTTCCGAACTATTACCTGGTGCTGGTGGCCGCAATCCTCGCTTATGTGGTGATCGCCCGTCTGGTGCATTCGCGGGCCGGGCGCGCGATGATCGCGCTGAAGGAAAACGAACCGCTCGCCAGCTCCGTCGGGATCGAGGTGACGCGCTATCTCGTGCTTGCGGCGGTGGTATCGGCGGCGATCGCCGGGGCGGCGGGGGCGCTCTATGCGCATTATATCCAGATCGTCGATCCGAACGTGTTCATGTTCCTCTACACGGTGACGATGGTGATCATGGTCGTCGCCGGCGGCAAGGGCACGCTCGCGGGGCCGATCGTCGGCGGCCTGATCTTCGGCCTGCTGCCGGAGGTCCTGCGATCCTTCGCGATCCGGCCGGAGGTGCAGTGGGTTGCCTACGGTGTTCTCATGATCCTGATCGTCTACCTCCTGCCGAACGGCATCGTCCCGGCGGTCGCGTCCCTCTGGAATCGCGCCGGCCGTGCGGATGCCCCGGCGGCGCCGACAACGGGTTCCTCGCCCGGGCGGATCGTGCCATGAGCGGCGACGGAAAGACGGCGCTTTCGGTCGATCGGCTGTCGATCCGCTTCGGCGGCCTCACGGCGGTCGAAAGCATGACGTTCGATGTCCGGGAAGGCGAGGTGCTTTCGCTGATCGGCCCCAACGGGGCCGGCAAGACCTCAGCCTTTAACGCCATCACCGGCTACCTGCCCGCGGCGTCGGGCGAGATCGTCTATCGCGGCGTGCGCCTCAATGGACTGAAGCCGAGCCGCATCGCGGTCCTCGGCGTGGTTCGCACCTTCCAGAAGACCAGCGTGTTTGCGGGACGAACCGTCCTCGACAACATCCTGATCGGGCTGCATCTGCAGTCCCGGCAGAGCGTGCTTGCGATCATTCTCGGCTTGCCGTCGGTCGCGCGGGAGGAGCGGCGACTGGTCGAGCAGGCGCGCGAGGTGCTGAATTTCGTCGGCATCGAGTCGCACAAGGACAAGCTGGCATCCTCCCTCGCATATGGGGAGCTCCGGATGCTCGAAGTCGCCGTGGCGCTGGCTGCCCGGCCGACGCTGTTGCTGCTCGATGAACCGGTTGCGGGCATGAATTCCACCGAGACAATGAACTTCATGGCGATGCTCGGCCGCATTCGCGCCCGTGGCGTCACTATTCTCCTCGTGGAGCACGACATGAAAATGGTGATGCGCATCTCGGACCGCGTCGTGTGCCTCAACCAGGGCCATATCATCGCCGACGGTCCGCCGGCGGACATCCAGCGCCACCCGGATGTGATCCGCGCCTATCTCGGCGAACGGCACGCCCGTGCTCAGGGTTGAAGGGCTGACCTGCCGCTATGGCAAGGTGGCGGCGGTCAGCGAGCTGACGCTGGAAGTCCGCCAGGGGGAACTCGTCGCGCTGATCGGCGCCAACGGCGCGGGCAAGACGACGACGCTCAAGGCGATTTCCGGGCTGGTGGCACCGGTGGCGGGGCGGCTCATGTTTTCGGGTCGGGACATCACCGGCGCCTCGGCACGTCACATCCTGCGGCTGGGGATCGCCCATTGTCCGGAAGGGCGGCGTGTCTTTCCTTACATGACGGTCCTGGAGAATCTGCAGATGGGCAGCCATCTGCGCCGCGACCGACGCCAGGTCGCGGCCGATATGGCGGGACTTCTCGACCGGTTTCCGATCCTCCGGGAGCGCCGCGCGCAGACCGCCGGCACGCTGTCGGGCGGAGAGCAGCAATTGCTCGCCATCGCCCGCGCGCTGATGTCCCGCCCGAAACTCGTCATGTTCGACGAGCCGTCGCTCGGTCTCGCGCCCACCATCGTCGATCGCGTGTTCGACGTGATCAAGACCATCCAGGCAGCGGGCGTCACCGTCATCATGGTCGAGCAGAACGCGTTTGCGGCGCTGGAACTGTCCGACCGGGCCTATGTGATCGAACAGGGGCGGCTGACGCTGACGGGAACAGGACGGGACCTGCTGGAAAATCCGCGGGTCAAGGCGGCCTATCTGGGTGCCTGACCGCGCTGCGGCGCCGGTTGCCGTGCCTCAGGCATCGAACCGGCTGGCGGGGCGCGGCAGGCCGAGATTGTCGCGCAGCGTGCGGCCTTCATACTCCGTCCGGAACAGGCCGCGGCGCCGCAGTTCGGGGATCAGCAGGTCGACGATGTCGCGGATGCCGCGCGGGTAGTAGATGGGCATCACGCAGAAGCCGTCGCAGGCGCCCTGCTCGAACCAGTCCTGCATGACGTCGGCGACCGTGGCTGCGCTGCCGCAGACGAGCTGATGGGCCTGCCCCTCAGCGAAGCGCCGCGCCGCCTGGCGCAGGGTCAACCCATCCTTGCGCGCCATGCCGATGAGCAGCCTCTGCCGGCCCTGCGCGCCGTTGCTGCGCGGCAGGTCGGGCAGCGGACCATCGAGCGGGTATTTTCGCAGATCCAGTCCCCCGGCAACGCGGTAGAGCGATCGCAGCGCCTGCTCGTCGGTGATGTTCGCCCGCAACTCCTCCAGCAGCTCCTGCGCCTCGGCGTCGGTGCGGCCGAGTACGGGGATGATGCCCGGCATGATCCTGAGGTGTTCCGGCCGCCGGCCGAAGGTGATGGCGGTCGCACGGATTTCGTCAGCGAACTGCCGGGCCTCGGCCAGCGTCGCCTGGGCGCTGAACACGCAATCTGCGATTCGCGCCGCAAGCGCCTTGCCGGGTCCGGAGGCGCCCGCCTGCACCACGATTGGCCGCCCCTGCGGGGATCGCAGCACATTCAGCGGTCCGCGGACTTTGAAATGCCGGCCGTCGTGGTTCAGGATGCGCACCTTCGCCGGGTCGAAGCACTGGGCGGTGGCCTTGTCGTGGACCATGGCTGCGTCGGCCCAACTGTCCCACAGGCCAGCGACCACGTCGAAGAACTCGTTGGCGCGGTCGTAGCGGTCGTCGTGCTCCATGTGGCGATCGAAGCCGAAGTTCTGCGCTTCCGACTCGGTCTGCGAGGTCACGAGGTTCCAGCCGCCCCGGCCGCCGCTGATCTGATCGAGCGTCGCGAAGCGGCGGGCGATGTGGTACGGCGCGTTGTAGGTGGTCGTTCCCGTCGCGATCAGCCCGATGCGGGTGGTGACGGCGGCGAGCGCGGGCAGCAGCGACATCGGCTCCAGCCCGGCGGCGCCACGATAGACCTTGCCGGCGGCCGGATCGCCTTCGGCGATCAGGTCCACCGGCTGAACTGCGACGGAATCGGCGAAGAAGATCGCATCCATCCGGCCCCGCTCGGCCATCTGCGCCACCTCCACGAACGCCGCGAAGCTGCTTTCCGAGCCGGGGATCGCGTCCGGCATCCGCCACCCGCCGGGATGCGAGCCGGGCGGAAACCAAAAGGCACACAGCCGCATCTTCCTGTCGGTCGGTGTCATATCGCGCATGCCCTTCCTGCGACCGGTCTGGCGAGATCGGGAAAGTGACTTCTATCACCGGCACGACGAGTGCGTCGAGCAAGCGGCCGGGCCAGTCGTCGGGATACATTCACGCATGCCCTCGGACGATTGATCGGATGACAGAATGCGCTTATGATTTCGCCGACGCCGGGACGCAGTCCTGTCGAGCAATGCAGCGGCACGGCATCCTCAACTCCAGCACGGAGTGGCACGATGACGAGACGATGGATGGCGATGGGCCTGCTGGCGGCCGGGTTCTGCCTGCCGTTTGCCGGTGCCGTGATGGCGCAGGACCGGTGCGATCCGGCGCTCGCCCACCCGCCGCTGGCGCGCAAGGGCCACCTGATCGCCGCGATCAATCCGACGGTGGTGCCGATCCAGTATGTCGATGACGACGGCAACATCGTCGGCCTCGACCCCGATTTCGGCAATGCCATCGCCAAGCGGCTCTGCCTGACGATGGATTTCCAGTCCACCCAGTTCGCGACCATGATTCCGATCCTCAAGGAAGGGCGGATCGACCTGATCGATTCCTTCATGTTCTACACGCCGGACCGGGCGAGCCAGGTCATCATGGTGCCGTACGGCGCCTCGACGATGGCGATCGTCGTGCCGAAGCACAACACGGACGATGTCGCGGGTCCCGAATACTTCTCCGGCAAGCGCTTCGGCGTCGAACTGGGCACGGTCGACTACCAGATCGCCAAGGAAGCCAGCGAGGCGCTGGAGAAGTCCGGCAAGCCAGCGATCGACCTGCACAGCTTCGCGACCTATGCCGACGTGCTGCAGGCACTTTCCGCCGGGCAGGTCGATGGTGCGTTCGTGGGCACCGAGCAGGCCGTCTGGTATCGCAACACGGGCGTGGCGTTCTTCCGCATCGCCCTCAGCGGCTACAAGCCCCATGCGGAGGCCCTGGCCTTCAGCAACAAGACCATCGCGGACGCCGTCGTGAAGGTGATGAACGACATGAAGGCGGACGGCAGTCTCGATGCGCTGTTCGCGAAATACGGGCATTGCGCGCTGCCGGGACCCTACAGGATCACGACCGGCCCGATCCCCGAGCCCGTCTGCAAGGACATCAAGTAGGGCGCAACCGCCCCCGTTACGCCCGGGCGGGGCGCGCCAGTCCCAGATGGTCGCGCAGCGTGGTTCCGGCATACTCCGCGCGGAACAGTCCGCGCCGCTGCAGCAGCGGCACCACCTGATCGACGAACAGATCGAGCTCGCTCGGGAAATAGGGCGGCATGATGTTGAACCCGTCCGCCGCACCGGCGTCCAGCCAGGTTGCCATATGCTCAACGACCTGCTCCGGCGTGCCGACCACCGAGCCGTGTGACCGTGTCGCGGCCACCATGCGGCCGCATTCCCGGATGGTCAGTCCTTCCGCTTCCGCGCGGTCGAGCAGGCTGGCGACGCGCGGGGTCCAGGCGCTTCCGGTCGCGCGGATATCGGCGACCGGCAGTTTCGCATCCAGCGGAAAATCATAGAGCCGGAATTTCAGTTGTTCGCTCAGCATCCACACCCCGACGGCGGGATGCAGCAGGGCGTTCAGTTCCGCCTCCTTGCGCAGCGCCTCCGCTTCGGTTGCCCCGATGATGGGCATGAGCCCGGGAAGTACGCGCAATGCCTGGGGATCGCGACCGCAGGCCGGCATGCGGGCCTGCACGGCGGCGCGGAAGCTGCGCGCCTCCTCCAGCCTTGTCTGGGCGGCGAAGATCACTTCCGCCACGCGCGCCGCGAAGTCCACGCCTGCGGGAGAGCCGCCGGCCTGCACCAGCACCGGCCATCCCTGGGGCGGGCGCGGCTGGCACAGCGCGTCGCGGACGGTGAAGGATTCCCCCGCATGCGCGATCGGCCGGATCCGGGTGCCATCGGCGAACATGCCGCGGGCGCGATCGCCGGTCAGCGCATCGTCCGCCCAGCTATCCCACAGCGCGGTGCAGATATCCACGAACTCCGCGGCGCGCTGATAGCGGCGGGTCTTCTCCATGTGGTTCTTGCGGCTGAAGTTCAGTGCGGCTTCGTCGTTCGCGGTGGTGATGATGTTCCAGCCGCTGCGGCCCGCGGTCAGGTGGTCGAGGGTCGCGAAGCGCTCGGCGATCGCATAGGGCTCGTTATAGGTCGTGGACAGCGTCGCGACGACGCCGATGCGCCGTGTGGCGGCGCCGACGGCGGCGCTGATCGACACCGAGTCGATGTTGTTGAGCGCGCCCTCGGCGACCACCCGCCCGTCCTTTTCGCGCGCGGCAAGCATGTCGCCGATGAAGAACAGGTCGAACAGGCCGCGCTCGGCGGTCTGCGCGGCGCGGCGGTAGAACTCGAAGCCCAGGATGTCCCGCGCGGCGACCGATGGGTGGCGCCATCCGGCGACATGGTGGCCGCCGGGATAGATGAACAGGCCGAGATGAAGCTGCTTTCCCATGATGTCGGCTCAGGCGGTGGCGAATTTGCTGGCCGGCCGCTGCAGACCGAGCCGGTCGCGTAGCGTCGCGCCGGGATGGGCGGCAGGCGGAAAGGGCGCGCGGCCGAGCATCGGCAGAACTCGCTCGCAGATCAGGTCGAGGTCCTGCGGCACTGCCGCCGGCCGGAGGTCGAACCCGTCGCAGGCGCCGGCGTCGTGCCAGCGGGACAGCACCGCCGCGAAGCCGTCGGGCGTGCCGACGAAGCGCGGCGTTCGGCATGGCGCAAGGGCATCGAGAGCCTGTGCGCGCCGCGCCGCATCGGCATCGCTGTGCGCGAGGACCGGCATCACGCTGATGACCAGCAGCGGCGCCCCGCCGTGGCGTGCGGCGGCAAGCGAGTCCTGCAGCGCTCGCGCGTCCGCCTGCGTCGGGCAGTCGGCCAGGATCACGTCGGCCAGCGGCGCGATGGCGCGACGGAGCGGGCCGGGGCCGCGATCGTGGTGGATGATGACGGGCCGGCCCTGTACCGGGCGCGGCACGTTCAGCGGACCGCGAACGGCGAAGAACGGGCCTTCGTGCAGAATCGGATGGACGCGCGCCGGGTCCGCAAACAGCCCGCTCGCCTGGTCGGCGACGAAGCCCCGATCCTCCCAACTGTCCCAGAGGCTGGCAGCAACCTCGACCAGCTCGGCGGCCCGCCGCGCCGCGGCATCGTCGTCAAGCGGCGGCAGATAGGGATAGCGTCTGCGCAGCATGTCCGCGCCGCTCATGCCGGTGATCCAGGCCGCCCGGCCGCCCGAAAGATGATCGAGCGTCGCCAGCACGCGCGCGACATGGAACGGCTCGGCGACATCGAACGGCCAGTGGCCACCGAGGCCGATGCGCGCCGTGGTGGCGATGGCGGCACCCATCAGGGGCAATGCGTCCAGATGCAGCCGCTCCTCCCGCCCGTCGCATGGGGCGGCATCCGGTAGCGCCGGCTGGCCGAACAGCACCGCATCGAAGCCGGCCTGCTCGGCCCGCCGCGCGAGATCGAGCAGCGCGGATGTCGCGAACACCGGCCCCTCGGCCACGCGCCAGGCCGCAGGGTGCCAGCCATGCTGTCGTGCGGAAAGCAGCAGCCGCATGGCGTCACGCGGCCTCGCCGACCAGCCGCAGGAAGCGCCGCGTGCGCTCGTGCTTCGGCGAATCGACCATCCTGGCGGGGTGTCCTTCCTCGACGATCATGCCGTCCTCCATGAACAGGATGCGGTCGGCGGCCTTGCGCGCGAATTGGATTTCATGGGTGACGATCACCATCGTCATGCCCTTGGCGGCGAGGTCGAGCATCACGTTCAGCACCTCTCCCACCATTTCCGGATCGAGCGCGGAGGTCGGCTCGTCGAACAGCATCGCCGCCGGCTCCATCGCGAGCGCGCGCGCGATCGCCACCCGCTGCTGCTGCCCGCCGGAAAGCTGGGCGGGATAGGCGGATTCCCGGTCCGCCAGCCCGACCAGCGCCAGCAGCCGGCGCGCGTCGGCCAGCGCCAGATCGGCGCGGCGCCGCAGCACCTGCACCGGCCCGCAGCGGATATTGTCCAGCGCGGTCATGTGGCCGAACAGGTTGAACTGCTGGAACACCATGCCGATCTGCCGCCGCTGCATCGACAGGGCGGCATCCGACACCGCCTCTGCCCGGCCGTTGCGCAGCGCGAAGCCGAACGGCGCACCGTTGATCCAGATCTCGCCGGCACTCGGCGCATCGAGATGATTGAGCGTGCGCAGGAACGTGCTCTTGCCGCCGCCGCTCGGCCCGATGATCACCACCACCTCGCCGCGATGCACCTTCAGGTCGATGCCCTTGAGCACTTCGGTATGGCCGAAGGATTTCCGCACGTTGCGCGCCTCGATCACGACGGGCTGCGACGCCTTCGGCGCCATTGCGGGGTCAGGATGCGTCATGGGACAGCGCGGCATTGTCGAGGGCGATCCGGGCCGGGCGCGCCCGGGCGTCGCCCGGCGTTGCACTCAGGGAGCGGGATGCGCGCGCCTCCAGCCATTGCTGCACGAACCCCCAGAGCGTCGTCAGCACGAGGTAGTACACCGCCGCGACGCAGAACAGCTCCAACACCTTGAACTTCACCTGCACCAGCAGCTCGGTCCGCCGCAGCAGCTCCTCCAGCGAGATCACCGAGGCCAGGGACGATGTCTTCATCAGGCCGTTGAAGGAGTTGCCGAGCGGCGGCAGGATGATCCGCGCGGCCTGGGGCAGGATGATCACCCGCATCGTCTTGGCCCAGGTCATGCCGATGGCGCGTGCCGCCTCGAACTGGCCCTTCGGCACGGATGCGACGCCGGCGCGGATGATCTCGGCCAGATAGGCGCCTTCGTTCACCCCGAGGCCCACCAGCGCCGATGCGACGACGCCGAGCGAGATGCCGATCTGCGGCAGGCCGGTATAGATGATGATCAACTGCACCAGCACCGGCGTGCCGCGGAACAGCCAGACATAGAAACCGGCGGGCTGGCGCAGCCAGCGGCGCTGCGACATGCGCATCAGCGCCGCGATGGTGCCGAGCACGATGCCGATGGCCATGGCCCCGATCGACAGCGCCAATGAGATGGCGGCGCCGGTGAGCAGATAGCCGCTATGGAGATAGTGGAGGAATGTACTCCCGTCCCACATGCGCTGACCTCCTCCCTCGGGTTGTGCGGGCGGGGCGCCGGGGCGCCGCGATCACCGGCTGCGTCGGCCAGGAAGCCGCGCGTTCCCTGCCGCCGCCCGGAACGGCTTGCTGCGCTGATCGCGTGTGCAGAGTGTGCAGAATGCGTGCCAGCCGGGGCAGAACGACGAACGCTGCGGGCGGGCGGCGAATGATGGCGTCACCGTCCTGCTACGCCTTGCGATGCGGTGGCAGCCGGCGCCGCTGCATCGTCATCCGCCCGGGGTCGGCCATGCCAGGATCCGTCATTTGTTCTATTGTTAGGATGATATGAATTACAGACCTTGACGCAGGCCCTGTCAAGTCGCAGACTAGTTAACAAGTTGGGCAGTCGCACGGCGAACGGGGAGGGGCGATGCGTGAGGACGTGACTTCCGCCGTCGGGGCCTATCGCCGCATCAAGCACGGCATCCTCGATCTCACCTACCGGCCGGGCCGGAAGCTCTCCGAGACCACTCTCGCCGAGCAGCTCGGCGTCGGCCGGTCGCCGATCCGCACCGCGCTGGCCCGACTCGAAGGCGAAGGCTGGATCGAGGTGTCGCCGCAGAGCGGCACGTTTGTGCGCGCCCTGTCGGAACGCGAGATCGGCGAATTGTCCGAACTGCGCGGCATCCTGGAGACGCATTGCATCGGCCTCGCCGTCGAGCGTCTGCCGGACGCCGAGCTGGCGCGCCTGACCGCCGCGTTCGACGAACTCGGCGCCAGGGCACGGCGCGGCGATGCCGAAGCGTTCATCGAACTCGACAACCGGCTGCACGAACTGTCCTACGACACCGCCGACAACGCGCTGATCGCGCAGACGCTGCGCGGCCTGCGCGACAAGGTGCAGTGGATCCGCCGCGCCTGTGCGGTGTCCGGATCGCGGGTGCTCGACGGGCTGACGGAGATCGAGGGCATCCATGCCGCCCTGGTGCAGCGCGACGCCGCCGCCGCCCGCGCGCGCATGAAGCAGCATATCGAGAATGCGGCGCGCTTCTGCCGGATGGTCGAAGCCCGTCCCCGGCGCGTCCGCCCGGATCGCGCCCCGCCCGCATGACCGCCCGCCAAGCGGGTGAACGGAGACGCCGATGCCAGACCCGGAACGCCAGCGCTTCCTGAAGCTCGGCGCATTCTTTCACCCGACGGGACATCACGTCGCCGCCTGGCGGCATGAAGGCGCGCAGATCGATGCCGGCACCAATTTCGAGCATTACGTCCGGCTCGCCCGGACGGCCGAGCGGGCGAAGTTCGATCTGGTGTTCCTGGCCGACGCCGTGGCGACGCGCGACGGCAATCTGGAGGGGCTGTCGCGCTGGCCGCAATACATGGCCTATTTCGAGCCGCTGACGCTGCTCGCCGGCCTCGCCGCGGTGACCCGCCATATCGGCCTCGTCTCCACCGCGACCACCAGCTACAACGAGCCGTACCACATCGCCCGCAAATTCGCCTCGCTCGACCATATCAGCCACGGCCGCGCCGGCTGGAACGTCGTCACCTCCTCCAATGCGTCCGAGGCGTTCAATTTCGGCCGCGACGCGCATTACGGCCACGCCGAGCGCTACGAGCGTGCCGAGGAATTCGTCGATATCGTCAAGCGGCTGTGGGACAGCTACGACGACGACGCGTTCGTGCGCGACCGCGCCGCCGGGCGCTATTTCGTGCCGTCGCGCCTGCATTACCTGCGCCACCAGGGCAAGCATTTCACGGTGCGCGGCCCGCTCAACGTGGCGCGTCCGCCGCAGGGCTATCCGGTGCTGTTCCAGGCCAGCGCCTCGGACACCGGCAAGGACCTCGCGGCGAAGATCGCCGAGGTGATCTTCACGCCCCTGCACGATATCGAGAAGGGGCAGGCCTTCTACCGCGAACTCAAGGACCACGCGGCGCGGTTCGGACGCGGCTGGGACGACCTGATCATCATGCCCGGCCTCAATCCGGTCGTCGGCCGCACCCGCGCGGAGGCGGCGGAGAAGCAGCGCCATTTCCAATCGCTGATCCATCCCGATGTCGGCCGCGAGCTGCTCTCGAACGCGCTGGGCGGCGTGGACCTCGGCGGCGTCGATATCGATGCGCCGCTGCCCGACCACATCATCTCGCCGGAGCAGCGGCGGACCGACGCGCGCATCTCCTACCTGTTCCGCGAGCAGCTCACGGTCCGCCAGATGTACGAGAAATACGGCGGCGCGCGCGGGCAGCGCACCGTGGTCGGCACCGCGGAGGACATCGCCGACCAGATGCAGGAATGGTTCGTCGGGCGCGCGGTGGACGGGTTCCTGATCCAGCCGCCGCACCTGCCGGCCGGCCTCGACGAATTTGTCGAGCAGGTCATCCCGGTATTGCAGGAACGGCGGCTGTTCCGCACCGAGTACGAGGGCGCCACGCTGCGCGAGAATCTCGGCCTGCGGCGTCCGCCCAGCACCTATGCCGGGCCCGGCCCGGCCGCCCCGCGGGAAGGGGCCTGAGCCGCCGCCGCTTCGCCCCCGCCGCCCGGTCGGGCTATACGGCCGGCATGACCACCCGCCGCTCCTCACTGCGCATCCTGCTGAACGCGGCGCTGGACGGGCTGCTGGCGGCGGCTGCCGTGGTGCTGGCGCGCTGGCTGCTCGCCCCCGGCGCCGACCCGGTGCGCCCGGCCTGGACGCTCGGCTGGGCCGCCGCGGCGCTGCTGCTGGCCGGGCTGCCGTTCCGGCTTTCGGTGCAGTACTGGCGCTTCGCCGGCCCGTCCGACCTGCTCGGCGTCGGCGCGGCGAGCCTTGCCGGGGCGGCGCTGTTCGCGCTCGGCCTGCATCTCGGGGGCATTGCCATGCCCGCCCCGACCCTGCCCATCGTGCTCGCGCTCGCGCTGATGGTGCTGCTCGCGGTGCCGCGGGTGTTCTACCGCCTGCTGCGGGAGGGGGCGGGGGCCGGCGCGGCGGGGCAGCCGGTGCTGCTGGTCGGCGCGGGCGAGGGGGCCGATCTGTTCCTGCGCGCGCTCGCCGGGGATCGGGATGCGCCGTACCGCGCAATCGGGCTGCTGTCGCTCGGCCGGGCGCAGACCGGGCGGCGCATCCACAACTGCCCGATCCTCGGCACCGCCGACGAGGCTGCCGCCGTGCTCGCCCGCCTGCGCGCCGATCTCGCGCTGCCCACCGCCCTCGTGGTGACGGAGCCGGACCTGCCGGGCGAGATGCTGACCCGCCTGATGGATGCCGCCGAGCGGGAGGGGCTGCGCGTCGCCCGCGCGCCGCGGCTGACCGCGCTCGATCCCGCCGCCCGCGGCGCCGGGCGGCTGGAACTGCGGCCGGTCGCGATCGAGGACCTGCTGAACCGCCCGCAGGTGCCGCTGGACCGGGAGGGGATGGCCCGGCTGGTGCAGGGGCGGCGGGTGCTGGTCACCGGCGCCGGCGGCAGCATCGGCGCGGAGCTTGCCCGCCAGGTGGCGGCGCTGGGGCCGCAGACCCTCGGCCTGCTGGACAACGG
>JAKAZX010000020.1 GCA_021826485.1 Pseudomonadota bacterium
CGTGATGGACCTGGACGGCGAGGTGCCGGAACTGCGGCGCCTTGCCAGTTATGCCGCCGGGCGGGGCGGGGCGTTCTGGGTCGCCGAGACGGCGGCGGGGGAGGTGGCCGGCCTGGTCTGCGCCTGGCCGCTCGGCGACGCCGCCGGGACGTGGGAACTCGCCAAGATGTATGTCGCCCGCCCGCACCGGGGCGGCGGCGCCGCCGCCCTGCTCGCCGGCGCCGCCGAGGCCCATGCGCGGGCGCAGGGGGCCGCGCGCATGGCGCTGTGGAGCGACACGCGCTTCGACCGCGCCCACCGCTTCTACGAGGCGCGGAGCTACGTGCGCAGCGGGCCGCTGCGGGTGCTGGGCGACAAATCGAACTCCATCGAGTTCGCCTATGCCAAGCCGCTCACGGGCGTCACGGTCGCCGCGCTGGACGCTGCCGGCGCCGCCTCGGCGGAACGGATGCTGGCGGCGGTGCTGATCGCCTGTGTCGAGGGCAGGGCGTCGGTGTCCTTCATGCTGCCGCTGCCGGCCGAGCGCGCCCGCGCGTTCTGGCGCGATGCCGCGCGCGGCGTGGCGCGCGGGGAGCGGGCGCTGTTCGCCGCCTGGCTGGACGGCGCGATCGTCGGCACGGTGCAGCTTGCCTTCATCGCCAAGGAGAACCAGCCGCACCGCGCCGAGATCGAGAAGATGCTGGTGCATCCCGCGGCCCGCCGCCACGGCATCGGGCGCCGGCTGCTGCAAATGGCCGAGGACGCCGCCCGCGCCGCCGGGCGGACCGTGCTGACGCTGGATACCGGCCCGCCCGGCGGCGCCGGAGAGCGGCTGTACCGCGCCGCGGGCTGGCAGGCCGCCGGCACGATCCCCCGCTACGCCCTCAATCCGGACGGGAGCTGGTGCGACACCACCTTCTTCTACAAGCTGCTGTGACCGGGGCCGGCCGGGGCGCCGGCTACAGGAACAGCGGCACGTCGGTCAGGCCGAGCAGGCGCTGGCCGACCAGTTCGAAATTGGCCCGCCGCCCCTGCACCTGCTGGGCAACTGCATGCATATCGCGCAGCCGCCGCTCGAACGGCCGGCCGTCGAAGATCGCGGTCGCCCCGGCCTCGTGATAGGCCGCGTCCACCACCGCGAGCGATTCGTGGATGGCGTGCGTGGCGGCCATGCGGATGGTCAGAGAATGCTCGTCGGTGAGCGGCTGGCCTTGCGCCAGGTCAGCCCAGATCTCGCCCGCCGAGTGCTGCACAAAGGCCCGCGCGGCGCGCAGCCGCGTTTCCAGATGGCCCAGCACGCCCTGGGTGGCGGCATTGTCGCGCATCCGCCCGGCGCCGCGCGGGGTCTTGTCGGCCGCCAGCTCCAGCACCGCGTCCATCATCGCCCGCGCGATGCCGAGCGCCACCGCCCCGAAGGCGAGCGGGTAGCTCTGCACCAGCGGCACCCGGTAAAGCGGGGCGGGGTGCGGCGCCGGCACGGTGCGATCGAAGGCATAATCGTTCGAGACATAAAGATCGGCGATGGCATAGCTGTCGCTGCCGGTGCCGCGCAGGCCGATGACGTGCCAGTCGTCCTTCAGCGTCGTCGCGCTGCGGGGGAAGATGAAGGTCCGCACCGCTCCGTCGCGGCCGGCGAGCGGGCTCTGTGCGCCGAGCAGGGTGGCGTGGCGGGCGCCGCTCGCGAACATCCAGCGGCCGGTGACGCGCCAGCCGTCCCCGTCCGGCACCGCCTGCCCGTTCACCCCGGCGCCCCAGGCCAGCACCGCCCGCGGATCGCGCCCGAAGGCGGCGGCGGCGGCGTGGGGCGGCAGGTGGGCGGCGGACATCGCGCAGCCGGCGGCCTGGCCGACGCACCACGCGCAGCTCGCATCGCCCTCCGCGATCGCCTCGATCACGCGGACGAGGGTGACCAGATCGGCCTCCGCCCCGCCGACCTCGCGCGGCAGCAGCAGGCGGAACAGGCCGGCGGCGTGCAGCGCGTCCAGCACGTCGGCCGGCAGCTCCCGCGCTGCCTCGATCCGCGGGGTCGCCTCGCGCAACACGGGGCGGAGCGCCCTGGCCCGGGCGATCAGGGCGGCGGCGGACAGGTCCGGGGACGCGGGATGCTGGTCCATGTCCCCAGATAGCAGCGGCGGCCCGCGGCCGGGAACCCTCAGCGCCGCAGATGCGGGCCGAGCAGGGCGAGATCGGCCGGGCCGAGCCGGTCCGACGCCGCCATCGCCTGGTGCCAGTAGGGATAGAGCAGCGGCGGCGCGCTGACCTGATCGAGCCGTGCCCGCTCGTCCGCGGTCAGCACGAGGTCGGCGGCGGCGAGGTTGTCGGCAAGCTGCGCCTCGGTCCGCGCGCCGATGACGAGGGAGGCGACGGCGGGACGGCCGAGCAGCCAGGCCAGGGCGACCTGGGCCGCCGAGACCCCGCGCGACTCGGCGATCGTCACCAGCACCTCGACGATGTCGTAGAGCTGTTCGCGGTCGCGCACCGGCGGCTCGCCCCAGTCGGTCAGGTGGCGCGACTCGCCGCTCGGCTTGCGGTCCCGCCGGTACTTGCCGGACAGCAGGCCGCCGGCCAGCGGGCTCCAGACCAGCACGCCGAGGCCCTGATCGACCGCGACCGGCAGCAATTCATATTCCGCCTCGCGCGCCTGGAGCGAATAATGGATCTGCTGGCTGGCGAAGCGGGCCAGCCGGTCGCGGTCGCTGACCGCGAGCGCCTTCATCAGGTGCCAGCCGGAATAGTTGGAGGCGCCGATATAGCCGACCTTGCCGGCGCGCTGCAGGTCGTCCAGCGCCCGCAGCGTCTCCTCCAGCGGCGTCTGCCCGTCCCACTGGTGGACCTGATAGAGGTCGATCCGGTCGGTGCCGAGGCGCCGCAGGCTCGCCTCGCACGCCGCGATGATGTGCTGGCGCGACAGGCCGGCATCGTTCGGCCGGTCGCCCATGCGGAAGCGGACCTTGGTGGCGATCTGCACCCGGTCCCGCCGGCCCTGGAGCGCCTGGCCCAGAATCTCCTCCGACAGCCCCTGCGAGTAGACATCGGCGGTGTCGATCAGGGTGACGCCGGCATCCAGCGCCAGATCGATCAGCCGCCGCGCGCCGGCGAGGTCGGTGCTGCCGGTCTTGGCGAAATTGCCGCGGCCGCCGAAGGTCATGGTGCCGAGCGTCAGCGCCGAGACGCGCAGCCCCGAACGGCCGAGCTGACGATACTGCATTTGCGCCTCCTTCGCTTCCGGGCGGCGTTATGCGGTGCCGGCGCGAACGCGGCAAGGCGCGCCGCCCGCCCGTTCCGCCTGCGGCCGGGGACTTGCATGGCGCGGCGCCGTGATGCGCGGGACCCTGACAGGCGTGCGATCCGCACGCCGCCGTGACGGCGACGGCCGGGCCGATCGTGCCGGTGCGGGGCGGCCGTCGGCGCGCACAGTGCCGTGCCGCTCGCCGGAATTTGCTGGACTGTGCACCCCATTGCTGCAACTCTTGGTCGAGCGGGAGTTGAAGTTTGCACGCGCGCGCCGACGTGAAGGGCGCAACGAGGTGGCTTGCGCAAACCTTGTGGCCAGGGGGCGTTACAGGGTTGCACCATCGCCACAGAGTGCAGCAATTTTTTTGAATAACTCGCGAATTAACAACACGCCATCAGACAAGTTCTGCACTTTTAAAGTGGCCCCCGGTTGCTCATTGATTCATGATTGGCCGCTGCCGTCCGCTCCCGTCCCGATTCGCGTGGAGCAGGACACATGGGAAGGGGCGTCGCGGCCGTACCCGAAGTCGATGCAAAATCAGCGGGACTGCGGGGAATAGCGTGTCGGCTGACAGGAGAGTTGCGCATGCCTCTCGACTCGGTTCGTGATCTTTTCGCCCGCATCTACGAAGGCCGCCGCGACGCGGAGTTGAGCCTGGAGGCGTATTTGCGGCTGTGTCGGGAGGAACCCGGCACCTACGCATCCGCCGCCGAGCGGCTGCTGCGCGCGATCGGCGAACCGGAAATCGTCGATACGGCGAAAGACCCGCGACTCGGCCGCATCTTCGGCAACCGCACGATCGCGCGCTATCCCGCGTTCAGCGAATTCTACGGCATGGAGGAGACGATCGAGCGCATCGTCGGCTTCCTGCGCCATGCCAGCCAGGGGTTGGAGGAGCGGCGGCAGATTCTGTATCTGCTCGGCCCGGTCGGCGGCGGCAAATCCTCGCTTGCCGAGCGGATCAAGGCGCTGATGGAGCGCGAACCGATCTACGTTCTGAAGGCCGGCACGGATGTCAGCCCGGTCTATGAAAGCCCGCTCGGCCTGTTCGCGAGCGAGGAGATGGCGGCGGCACTGCAGGCCGAATACGGCATCCCGGCGCGCGCCATCCGCGGGCCGATGAGCCCGTGGGCGGCCAAGCGGCTGGCCGAGTTCGACGGCGACATCGGGCGGTTCACGGTGGCGCGCATGATGCCGTCGCGCATCAAGCAGGTCGCCATCGCCAAGACCGAACCGGGCGACGAGAACAACCAGGACATCTCCTCCCTGGTCGGCAAGGTGGACATCCGCAAGCTGGAGATGTTCTCGCAAAGCGATCCGGATGCCTACAGCTTCTCCGGCGGGCTCAATCGCACGACGCAGGGCGTGCTTGAGTTCATCGAGATGTTCAAGGCGCCGATCAAGATGCTGCACCCGCTGCTGACGGCGACGCAGGAGGGGAACTACGTCGGCACCGAGAACATCGGCGCGATGCCGTTCCATGGCGTGATCCTGGCGCATTCCAACGAATCGGAATGGGTCGCCTTCAAGAACAACAAGACCAACGAGGCATTCATCGACCGCATCTTCGTGGTCAAGGTGCCGTACTGCCTGCGCGTGTCGGAGGAGGAGCGCATCTATCGCAAGATGCTGGAAGCCTCCGAACTGGCGAGCGCCGCATGCGCGCCTGGCACGATCGAGATGCTGGCCCGCTTCTCCGTCCTGTCGCGGCTGAAGGACCACCCGAATTCCAACCTGTTCTCCAAGATGCGGGTGTATGACGGAGAGAACATCAAGGAGCAGGACCCGCAGGCGCGCTCCACCCAGGAATACCACGACGCCGCCGGCATCGACGAGGGCATGGCGGGAATCTCCACGCGCTTCGCGTTCAAGGTGCTGAGCCAGACCTTCAACCACGATGCGTCGGAGGTCGCCGCCGACCCGGTGCATCTGATGTACGTGCTGGAAAAGTCGCTGCGCCACGAGCAGTTCCCGGAGGATGTGGAGCGGCGGCTGCTGAACGCGCTGAAGACCGTGCTGGCCCCCCGCTATGCCGAGTTCATCGGCAAGGAAATCCAGAAAGCCTACCTGGAATCCTACAGCGATTACGGCCAGAACGTGTTTGAGCGCTATATCCAGATCGCCGACCGCTGGATCGAGGATCAGGACTTCAAGGACCCGGATACCGGCATCCTGATGAGCCGCGAGGAGCTGAACGCGGAACTGACCAAGATCGAGAAGCCTGCCGGCATCAGCAACCCGAAGGACTTCCGCAACGACGTCGTGAAGCACTGCCTGCGCGTGCAGGCGTCGAACGGCGGGCGCATGCCGCGCTGGACCGACTACGCCAAGATCCGCGAAGTGATCGAGAAGCGGATGTTCAGCCAGGTCGAGGACCTGCTGCCGGTGATCAGCTTCGCCGCGAAGAAGGACGCGGAGATGGAGCGCAAGCACTCCGACTTCGTGGCGCGGATGAAGGAGCGTGGCTACACCGAACGCCAGGTGCGCCGCGCGGTGGAATGGTACATGCGCGTGCAGAAGGCTGGCTGAGTGGGCAACTTCATGGTCATCGTCGAT
The DNA here is from genome assembly GCA_021826485.1 of Pseudomonadota bacterium. Classification (GTDB taxonomy): domain Bacteria; phylum Pseudomonadota; class Alphaproteobacteria; order Acetobacterales; family Acetobacteraceae; genus JAFKFJ01. The sequence continues at coordinate 5,771 of JAKAZX010000020.1, forward strand.
CGCCGCGCCAACCCGCAGGGCAAGAGCCTCGCCAACCGCGAACGGTTCCTGGAGCGGGTGCGCGGCGACGTGAAGCGGGCGGTCGCGGATACCATCGCCCGCCGGCGGGTCGCCGACGTGGACGTGGAGGAGGAGGTGCGGGTCCGCGTGGACGGCACCGAGGAACCGAGCTTCGCGACCACGGCGGAGGGCGAGCATGACTACGTGCTGCCCGGGCCGGGCACGCTGAACCGCGGCGACCGCATCCGCAAGCCGCAGGGCGGCGACGGACGCGGCAACGGCCGCAAGGCAGGCCGCGGCAGCGGTGAGGACCCGTTCGAGTTCACGCTGACGCGCGACGAATTCCTCAACTACTTCCTTGATGAACTGGAACTGCCGCGGCTGGCGCGCACCAGCCTGATGCAGGAACGCATGTCGAAGCCGCAGCGGGCCGGCATCTCGATCTACGGCTACCCGAGCGCGCTGGACGTGCGCCGCACCATGCGCAACAGCCTGGCGCGCCGCATCGCGCTGCGCCGCCCGGACAAGTCCGCGCTGGAGCGGTTGGAGGACCGCATCGCCGCCGCCCGCGCGGCCGGCGACGAGGAGGAACTGGCCCAGGCCGAGGCGGCGCTTGCCGCGGCGCGGCGGCGCATGGCGCGCATTCCCTATGTCGATCCGATCGACGTCCGCTATGCCCGCCATGAGCGGCGTCCGCAGCCGGCCACCGAGGCGGCGATGTTCTGCCTGATGGACGTTTCCGGCTCGATGACCGAGCACATGAAGGATCTCGCCAAGCGGTTCTTCATGCTGCTGCATTTGTTCCTCGGCCGCCGCTACGAGCGGGTGCACGTCGTGTTCATCCGGCACACCGAACGCGCCGCCGAAGTGGACGAGGAGACGTTCTTCCGCTCGCGCGAGACCGGCGGCACGCTGGTATCCTCCGCGCTCGATGTCATGCTGGAAGTGCAGCAGGCGAGATTCCCGCGCGATCGCTTCAACCTCTATGTCGCGCAGGCGTCCGACGGCGACAACGACAGCGCCGACCGCGCCCGCGTCGCGCATCTGATGCAGGGGCAGATCCTGCCGATCGTGCGCTACTTCGCCTATGTCGAGACCGGGGCCGATCGCGGCGCGTTCCCGCACCACGCCGGGCGACGCACCAGCGAGTTGTGGGACACCTACGAGTCTCTGGCCGACGAGCACGAGCATCTGGCGATGCGGCGGCTGAACGACGGCGCGGCCGTGTGGGGCGTGCTGGCCGACCTGTTCGCCAAGTCGAACCGCGTGCCGGCCTGAGCGCGCGGGACGGAGGCTGCCATGGCGTTGCTGTTCGACGGCGCGGAATGGGATTTTCAGACGCTCGATGCCATCCATCGCGCCTGCGAGGAGATCGCGGTCGGCGAGTTCGGGTTGCAGGTCTATCCGAACCAGATCGAGGTGATCACGTCCGAGCAGATGCTGGACGCCTATTCCTCCAACGGGCTGCCGCTGATGTACAGCCATTGGAGCTTCGGCAAGCGGTTCGCCCGTGACGAAGTGCTGTACCGCCAGGGCTATCAGGGCCTCGCCTATGAGATCGTCATCAACGCCTCGCCCTGCATCTCCTATATCATGGAGGAGAATACCGCGACCTTGCAGGCGCTGGTGATCGCCCATGCCTGCTTCGGTCACAATCATTTCTTCCGCAACAACTACCTGTTCCGCCAGTGGACGGATGCCGAGGCGATCCTGGGCTATCTCGCATTCGCCAAGGCCTATGTCGCGGAATGCGAGGAGCGGCAGGGCCGCGCGGCGGTGGAGCGCATCCTGGACGCCGCCCACGCGCTCCGCCCGCAGGGCATCCACCGCTATCCGAAGCGCCGCTGGCGGCTGGCGGAGGAGACCGAGCGCGCCCGCGCCCGGCGCGAGCACGAGGAGACGAGTTACGACCCGCTGATGCGCACGGTGCCGAACTTCCGCACCGGCCAGGAACCGCCGGAAGCGCGCGAGCAGATGGAAACCGCGGTGCGCGCACGGCTGCGCCTGCCGGAGGAGAATCTGCTCTATTTCTGCGAGAAGCACTCGCCGAGGCTCGCCGGATGGGAGCGCGAGCTGATCCGCATCGTCCGCGTGCTGGCGCAGTATTTCTATCCGCAGGCGCAGACCAAGGTGGCGAACGAGGGATGCGCCACGTACTGCCATTACGAGATCATGACGCGCCTGCATGAGTCCGGGCGGATCAACGACGGCGCGCTGCTGGAATTCCTGCACTCCCACAGCTCGGTGATCCTGCAGCCGGACCTGTCCGACCAGCGATTCTCCGGCTGGAATCCCTATGCATTGGGCTTTGCCATCATGCGCGACCTGGCGCGGGTGGCGCGCGAGCCGGATGAGGAGGATCGTGCCTGGTTCCCGAGCTTTGCCGGCAACGGCGATCCGTGGGGCGTGCTGCGCGACGTGTGGGCGAACTATCGCGATGAAGGGCTGATCCGCCAGTTCCTCGGGCCGAAGGTGATGCGGGCGTTCCGCATGGTGCATCTGGCCGACCGTTCGGCCGATCCCGATTACCGCATCAACGATATCCATGACGAGGACGGCTACCGCCGCATCGCCTCGCTGCTCGCCGACCAGTACGAGCCGGCCAATCTGGCGCCGCTGATCGAGGCCGCCGACGTGGACCTGTTCGGCAGCCGCACGCTGAAGCTGGTGCACGATTCGCACCGCGGCGCGCGGCTGGAGGGCGAGCTTGCCAAGAAGACGCTGCAGCACATGCAGGTGCTGTGGGGATACCGCGTCTGCCTGCAGGAACGCGATGCCGAGACCGGGCGCGTGCTGACCGAATACGCCTCCGCCTGACCCTCGCGCGCGGGGCCGCTTCGGGCTAGCATCCCGCGATGCTCCGGGGGGCGGCGGACATGGCGGCAGCGGATGCGCAGCATCGGGTGAAATGGTCGGCGGGAACCGAGGGCGCGACGCTGCCGGCTCCGCCGGGCGCCACCGACTGCCACCACCACATCTACGATGCGCGCTTCCCGGTGGCGCCGGGCGCGGTGCTCCGCTCGGGCGAGGCGACGGTCGCCGATTATCGCGCGTTGCAGGCGCGCATCGGCACCAGCCGCAACGTCGTGGTGCAGCCTTCCACCTACGGCGTGGACAATCGCTGCCTGCTGGAGGCGCTGGCGCAGTTCGGGGCGGCATCGCGCGGCGTCGCGGTGGTGAACACCGCCGTCACCGACGATGAACTGCATCGCCTGCATGGCGCGGGCGTGCGCGGCATCCGTTTCAACATGGTGCAGGCGGGGGCGACGACGCTCGACATGGTCGCCCCGCTCGCCGCGCGCATCGCGCCGCTCGGCTGGCACGTGCAGGTGCATGCGCTGGCCGCCATGATCGTCGCCAATGCCGATCTGTGGCGCGACCTGCCATGCCCGGTCGTGTTCGATCACCTCGGCCGGCCGCAGGCGCCGGTGCGCGACGGCGACCCGGTAGTGGCGCTGCTGTGTGATCTGGCGCGTGCCGGGCGCGCCTGGGTGAAGCTGTCGGGCGCGTATATGGGCAGCGCGTCCGGCCCGCCGATCTATGCCGACAGCAGCGCGGTCGCGCGCGCCTATGTCGCTGCCGCACCGCACCGCATGGTGTGGGGCAGCGACTGGCCGCATCCGACCGAGCCCGCGGACGGCAAGCCGGACGATGCGATCCTGTTCGACCTGCTCGCGGCCTGGGTGCCGGACGCCGCCCAGCGTCGCGCGATCCTGGTGACGAACCCGGCGCTGCTCTACGACTTTCCCGATTAGCGCGGGGCCGGCGCGGCGCCGTCATCGGCGGGCGCGTCGCGCAGCCAGGTGTCCACATCGAAGCGCCGCACCTGCTCCAGCAGATCGGCGAGTCGCGCGGCGGCATGTTCCAGCACCCGCTCCCCCAGTTCGGCGGTGGCGCTGCTGGCGTCGCCGAGCGCGCCGGCCGGGTGCAGGTCCTGCGTCTCCCACCCGAAGCCCACCGGCCCCTGCGGCCTGAGCGCCGGGAACGCCGCTTCCCGATCGAGCCAGGCGCTGCGGAAATTCCGCGCCCGCCGCATGTCCACCCGCTCCGGCTGAAGGCGCAGCATCAGCGAGGTTTCCGTCAGCCCGCCATGCAGGCCGCCCGGATCGTCCAGCCCCGCCGGCTTGCCCAGGCGCGACCATGTGCAACTGACCGCGAACAGCCGCGCCCGGCCGCGCAGGCGCACGCAGACCATGTCGGCGATCTGCGGCTGGCCGCCGTGGCTGTTCAGGATCACCAGCCGCCGCACCCCGGCGCGCGCGACGCTCTCGCCGATCTCGGTCCACAGCGCCAGCAGCGTCTCGACCGAGGCGGTGAGCGTGCCGGGGAAGCGGATATGCTCGACCGACAGCCCCACCGCCTGCGTCGGCAGCACCAGCACCGGCGCGTCCGCGGGCAGCTTCTCCAGCGTGCGGGCGACGATGCCCTGGTTGATCGCGGTATCCACCGCGACCGGCAGATGCGGCCCGTGCTGCTCGATCGCGGCGACCGGCAGCACCGCGACCGTGTCGGGCGGCAGCGTGCGGAACTCCGGCCAGGACAGGTCCTGCCAGAAGCGGGACGACGGCGGCATCGGGCACCTCGCGGCGTTTGGCCGCAGTATGCGCCGGACGGCGGGGCGGAGAAAATTTGCCGGCCGCCTGCATCCGCCGCGGCGCGCCGCCGGTAATCGCTTCGCAAGGGGCGCACGGTGCGGCCCCTCGGTTCCGAGAGGGAAACGCGAAATGAAGCTGCAAAGCATTGTTCCGGCGGCCGGCGCCCTGCTGCTGCTGGCGGCGTGCAGCCAGGGGATGGCCGGCTCGATGGCCGATTCCGGGCAGCCGATGACGATGGCGATGGCCGATACCGCGCCGGTGACGGTCGGCGGGCAGGCGATGTACGCCAACAAGGACATCGTCTCCAACGCCGTCAACTCGGCCGATCACACGACGCTGGTGGCCGCGGTGAAGGCGGCCGGGCTGGTCAGCACCTTGCAGGGTCCCGGCCCGTTCACCGTGTTCGCGCCGACCAACGAGGCGTTCAGCGCGCTGCCGGCAGGCACCGTGCAGACGCTGCTGAAGCCGGAGAACAAGGCGACGCTGACCAAGGTGCTGACCTATCACGTCGTGCCCGGCAAGTACGACTATGCCGATCTACAGAAGCTGATCATGGCCGGCGGCGGCAAGGCGACGCTGAAGACGGTGGAAGGCGCGCCGCTGACGCTGATGATGAACGGTGCGCACAACATCACCGTCACCGACGTGAAGGGCGACACCGCGCAGATCACCACCTACGACGTGAACCAGTCGAACGGCGTGATCCAGGTGATCGACAAGGTGCTGCTGCCCGGCTGACGCTCCTCCCCAGCCCGGACAGGCGCGGCGCGCAGGCGGGTTCACCCCGCCTGCGCGCTGGCGATCGCCGCATTCATCGCGCGCACGCCGGCGGCCGGACCGTCGGGGTGCGACCAGACCGCGCCGACCACGGCCAGGAAGTCAGCGCCGGCGCGCACCAGCTCTCCGCAATTCGCCGCGCTGATGCCGCCGATCGCGACCGCGGGCAGTTCCATCAGCTCCGACCACCAGCGCAGGATGTCCGGATCGGCGCGCGTCGGTGCATCCTTCGTAAGCGTCGGGAAGAAGGCGCCGAACGCGACATAGTCGGCCCCTGCCTCGCCGGCGGCGAAGGCCAGGTCGCGGCTGGCATGGCAGGTCACGCCGAGCATCCGCTCACCGAGCAGCGCGCGCGCCGCTTTGGCCGGCATGTCGGTCTGGCCGACATGCGCGCCGTCACAGCCATGCGCCACCGCCAGATCGGGCCGGTCGTTCATCAGGAACGCGACGCCGCGCGACTGCGCGACCGGACGCAGCGCGTCGATCGCGCGGCGCAGCGCGTCGTCCGCCGCGTCCTTCAGCCGCAACTGCACGGCCGCGACATCGCCGGCATCCAGCGCCGCGGCGAGCACGTCGCGGAACGCGGCGGGGTCGAGCGCGGGCGGCGTGACCAGGTACAGCCGGCAGCCCGTGGGGGCGCCCGCCGTCACCCCTCGCGCTCGCCGTTGCGCTCGCCCTTGTAGATGTCGATGATCCGCCCGAGCATCGTCATCGCTTCCTCGCGCGGGCGCTGGAAGGTGTTGCGGCCGATGATGCTGCCGTTGGCGCCGCCGTCGCGCAGGCCGCGCACCTCCTCGTAGATCGCCTCCACGCTGTCCTTCGCCTCGCCGCCGGAGAACACCACGATGCGCCGGCCGTTGAAGCAGGCCTGCACGACATGGGCGACCCGCGCTTGCAGCGTCGCGATGTCGATGCGCTGCGCCTCGTAGACCTTCTTCGCCGCCGGCAGGCTGACCACGGCGGTCGGCGGCTTGACCTTGATGATGTGGGCGCCGAGCAGGGCGGCCATGTGCGCGGCATAGGCGCAGATATCCACCGCCGTCTCGGCCGCCTTGTCCAGCTCCGGCCCGCGCGGGTAGCTCCAGACCACCACGGCGAGGCCGGCGCTTTTCGCTTCCTCGGCCAGTTCGCGCAGTTCCTCCATCTGCTCGAAGGCGTATTCGCTGCCCGGATAGATGGTGAAGCCGATCGCGGCACAGCCCAGGCGCAGCGCATCGGCGACCGAGCCGGTGACGGCCTGGTCCTTGGTCGTCGCCAGGCTGTTGCTGCTGTTCAGCTTCAGGATGGTCGGGATCTGGCCGGCGAAGCTGTCGGCCCCGGCCTCGATCATGCCGAGCGGCGCGGCATAGGCGCTCAGCCCGGCGTCGATCGCGAGCTGGAAGTGGTAGTGCGGGTCATAGGCGGGCGGGTTGGGCGCGAAGCTGCGGGCGGGGCCGTGCTCGAACCCCTGGTCCACCGGCAGGATCACCAGCTTGCCGGTGCCGCCGAGCTTGCCGTGGCCCAGGATGCGGGCGAGGTTGCCCTTGGTGCCCGGATTGTCGCTCTCGTAATTGTCCAGAATGCGTTTGACGCGCTGGGTGATGCGCATGTGGCTCTCCGTGGCCGTCGGTGGGGGCGTTCCTGCCCGCCGCTCCTAGCCCAGCGCGGCGCGGGTGTCATCCGACCAGCCAGCCCGCCAGCCGCCGTCGCGCGCCTGTGTCCGCAAGGTCGAGCGCCGGCGGGGCGGCCGGCAGGACCTGCGCGCCGAGCGTCGCGGCGGCGCCGGCGACGGCGGCGAAGCCGGGGCAGTCCCCGTCCAGCACCAGCAGGCGCTGCCCGCCGCGCAGCGCCGCCATCGCGTGGCCGGGGGCGGCGGCGCAGTCCAGCACGTCGCGGGCGGCGGCCGCCGGATGGACGGCGCGGGCGGCGGCCACCAGCTCCCGCCACCACAGCACCCCGGCATAGCCGGCCGCGCCCCGCGCGCTGAGCAGGGTGACGGCCCGGCCCGGCCGCAGCGCGGCCAGCGCGTCCGGCAGTCCATGCACGATTACGGCGGGCGCAAGAATCATGACAGCCCCTTGATACTTGACCGCGCCCGGCGCCGCTGGTTGAAACTCGCTGTCGATTGCTTGGGCCGGAGGGACGCTTGGCCGATCATGAGGAGCCGGCCGCGGCCGCTCAGCGGCTGGAGCAGGCGCTGGAGCGGATCGCCCGCGCGGCCCGCGCGCCGCAGCCGCCGGCCGCGCCGGCGGTGGACACCGCCCCGGTCGCCGCCCGGCTGGACGGGCTGATCGCCGAACTGCGCGCCGCCCTTGCCGGCAAGCAGGGCGGCTGACCGAGAGGAGTGGTCGCTTGGCCCAGGTTACCGTGAAGATCAACGGCTACGCCTACACCGTCGGTTGCGAGGACGGGCAGGAACGCCACCTCCAGGCGATGGCCGGCCAGGTCGAGAAGCGGGTGGACAGCATCAAGGCGCTCGGCGGCAACAGCGGCGAGGCGCGGCTGCTGGTGCTGGCGGCCCTGCTGATGGCCGACGAGATCCACGACCTGCGCATCGAGACCGAGGCCGCCCGCCATGCCCCGCCGCCCGCCGCCGGGGCGCCGCCGGCCAACCCCGAGCTGCAACGCACCCTCGGCCGCCTCGCCCTGCGCGCGGAGGAGATTGCGGCGGAGCTGGAGCGGCCCTAGATACGCAGGGCGGGGCTGCCCGGCGCGTCAGGCAATCCACCCCCGGGGCCGATAGCAACTCTCCTGGGAGCTGGCTCTGTCGTGATCGTGGTCACGGTATCTGGCGCCCACCTGCGCAAGCAGGCTCTGGGAGGGTGAAAACGCCAACGGCCATGGCGGCTCCGCGCTCATTGCCCGAGCTGGACGATATGAAGCGGGCGGCGCGTGCCGCCGCCCTGGCGGCGCGCGCGGCCTGCGACCCGGCCTGCGGGGCCGCACTTTCCGCCCACCTGCTGGCCGAACTGCCGCTGCCGCCGGGCACCGCCGTCTCCGGCTTCTGGCCGATGGCGGGGGAGATCGACATCCGCCCGCTGCTGGCGGCGCTGCACGCAGGGGGCCATGCGGTGCTGCTGCCGCAAACCCCGCCGCGCGGCCAGCCCCTGACGTTCCGCCGCTGGCGGCCGGGGGCGGCGATGCTGCGGGAGCGGTTCGGCACCCTCCGCCCGGATGGCGAGCCGGGGACGCCCGCGGTGCTGCTGGTGCCGCTGCTCGCCTTCGACCGGCAGGGCCACCGGCTCGGCTATGGCGGCGGCTATTACGACCGCACGCTGGCCGCACTGCCCGGCGCGCTCAGGATCGGTTGCGCCTATGCCGCGCAGGAGGTGCCGGCGGTGCCGGTCGGCGCGCATGACGTGCGGCTCGATGCCGTGGCCACCGAGCGCGGCGTGATTCGTTGCAGGGACGACTGAATGCGCATCCTGTTCCTCGGTGACGTGGTCGGGCGGACCGGCCGCGATGCGGTCGGCGCGGCGCTGCCCCGGCTGCGCACGGCGCTTGCCGCCGATCTCGTCGTGGTCAATGCGGAGAACGCCTCGCACGGGTTCGGCCTGGCGCCGGACATGGCGCGCGCCCTGTTCGCCGCCGGCGCCGATGCGATCACGCTGGGCAATCACGCCTGGGACCGCCGGGAGCTGATCCCCTACATCGCCGAAACGCCGCGGCTGATCCGGCCGCTCAACTTCCCGCCCGGCACGCCCGGCGCCGGCAGCGTCGTGGTGCCGCTGCCCGACGGGCGGCGGGTGATGGTGCTGAACGCGATGGGGCGGCTGTTCCTGCCGCCGCTGGACTGCCCGTTCCGCGGCACCGCGGTGGAGCTGGCGAAGCACCGGCTGGGCGGCGACGTGGCCGCCATCGTGATCGACTTCCACGCCGAGGCGACCAGCGAGAAGATGGCCTTCGGCCATTCCTTCGACGGCCAGGTCAGCCTGGTCGCCGGCACCCATACGCATGTGCCGACCGCCGACCATCAGGTGCTGCCCGGCGGCACCGCCTATGTCACCGACGCCGGCATGTGCGGGGATTTCGACAGCGTCATCGGCATGGGCAAGACCACCGCGACCGAGCGGTTCTGGCACCAGATGCCCGGCGAACGGCTGCAGCCGGCGGACGGGCCGGCGACCATTTGCGGCGTGCTGGTCGAGACCGACGACGCGACCGGCCTCGCCCGCCGGATCGCGCCGCTGCGCGAGGCCGGGCGTCTCGCGCCAGCCTGGCCGGGCGTGTAAGCAGGCGCCGACGCACGCCCCGGGGATTCGAGTCGATGGCCGGCCATTCGCAGTTCAAGAACATCATGCACCGCAAGGGCGCCCAGGACGCCCGGCGCGGCCGCATCTTCGCCCGCCTGATCCGGGAGATCACGGTGGCCGCCCGGCAGGGCCTGCCGGAACCGTCCGCCAACCCCCGGCTGCGCGCCGCTGTCGCCGCAGCGCGCGAGCAGAACATGCCGAAGGACACGGTCGATCGCGCCATCCGCAAGGCGACCGGCGGCACCGGCGGGGAGGACTACGCGGAGGTGCGCTACGAGGGCTACGGCCCGGCCGGCGTCGCGGTGATCGTGGAGGCGCTGACCGACAACCGCAACCGCACCGCCTCCGACGTGCGGGCCGCCTTCAGCAAATACGGCGGCGCGCTGGGAGAGACGAATTCGGTCGCTTTCCTGTTCTCCCGGCTCGGCGCGGTGCGCTATCCCGCCGCGGTCGCGGACGAGGAGACGATGCTGGAGGCGGCCATCGAGGCCGGGGCCGACAACGTCGAAACCACCGCCGAGGCACATGAGGTGACGGCCGCACCCGACCAGTTCTTCGCCGTGCGCGACGCGCTGGAGGCACGGTTCGGCCCGCCCGAGACGGCGCGGCTGGAATGGCGGCCCGCCACCACCGTGACGCTGGACGAGGAGCGCGCGCGCGCCGTGCTGAAGCTGCTCGATGCGCTGGAGGACAGCGACGATGTGCAGAACGTCTACGCCAATTTCGACATCCCGGAAGGCGTCATGCAGACGCTTTCGGGATAGCCGGCGCGGCCGGCGGCGCTGATCCGATGGCCCGGCTGCTCGGCATCGACCCTGGGCTGCGCTTCACCGGCTGGGGGCTGCTGTGGGCGGAAGGCAACCGGCTGCGCCACCTGGCGGACGGCGTGATCGCGACCGACGGAGAGGCGAGCGTGCCGGAACGGCTGCGCGTCCTGCACGATGCGCTGGCCGCCCTGCTGGCCGAGCACCGGCCGGACGAGGCGGCGGTGGAGGAAACCTATGTCAACCGCAACGGCACCGCGACGCTGAAACTCGGCTATGCCCGCGGCGTCGCCCTGCTGGCGCCGGCACTGGCCGGCATCCCGGTGGCCGAATACGGCGCCAAGGCGGTCAAGCGCGCGGTGGTCGGCACCGGCGGGGCGGAGAAGCAGCAGGTTGCCGACATGGTCCGCCGGCTGTTGCCGGGGGCGCTGATCCGCCGCGCCGACGCCGCGGATGCCCTGGCGGTCGCCATCTGCCATGCCCATCACCGCGCCAGCGGCCTGCGGGTGGCAGCCGGCGTGCGCATGGCATGATCGCCCGCCTGACCGGGCGCGTCGAAGCGCTGGAGGATGGCCGCTGCGTGCTCGACGTGAACGGCGTCGGCTATCTCGTGCATGCGTCCACCCGCACCCTCGCCGCCCTGCCGGCCGGCGGCGTCGCGGCCCTGCTGATCGAGACGCATGTGCGCGAGGATGCCATCCTGCTCTACGGCTTCGCCGAACCGGCGGAGCGCGAATGGTTCCGGCTGCTGACCACGGTGCAGGGCGTGGGCGCGAAAGTGGCGCTCGGCGTGCTGTCGGCGCTGTCGCCGCGCGAGCTGGTGGCCGCCATCCATGCCGGCGACCGCGGGGCGCTGACGCGCGCGCCGGGCGTCGGCGCCAAGCTCGCCGTGCGGCTGCTGACCGAACTGCGCGAGCGGGCCGGGGCGATGCCGACCGGCCCGGGCTTCGCCCCGGTGCTGCCGCCGCCCGCCGGGGCCGCCGCGGATGCACTGTCGGCCCTGGTCAATCTCGGCTACCGCCGGCCGGAGGCGCAGGCCGCGATCGCGCGGGCCGCCGACCGGCTGGGCGAGGGCGCGGCGCTCGATGTCCTGATCCGGGACAGCCTGAAGGAACTGTCGCGGTGAGCGGTCCGGAGCGTCCGATCTCCGCCGAGCGCGCGCCCGAGGATGCCGGCGAGGCGTCGCTGCGGCCGCAGACGCTGGCGGAGTTCGTCGGCCAGCGCGCCAGCCGCGAGAACCTCGCCGTGTTCATCGCGGCGGCACGCGCCCGCGGCGAGGCGCTGGACCACGTGCTGCTGCACGGGCCGCCCGGCCTCGGCAAGACCACGCTGGCGCAGATCGTCGCGCGCGAGCTTGGCGTGGGCTACCGCGCCACCTCCGGCCCGGTGATCCAGCGGGCCGGCGACCTCGCCGCGATCCTGACCAACCTGCAACCGCGCGACGTGCTGTTCATCGACGAAATCCACCGCCTGCAGCCGGCGATCGAGGAAGTGCTGTATCCGGCGATGGAGGATTTCCAGCTCGACCTGATCATCGGCGAAGGGCCGGCGGCGCGCAGCGTGCGCATCGACCTCGCGCCGTTCACCCTGGTCGGCGCCACCACGCGCGCCGGGCTGCTGGCGACGCCGCTGCGCGACCGGTTCGGCATCCCGCTGCGGCTGGTGTTCTACACGCCCGAGGAACTGCGGCTGATCGTCGCCCGCGGCGCCGAGAAACTGGGACTGACGCTGACCGAGGACGGCGCCGCTGAGATCGCCCGCCGTTCCCGCGGCACGCCGCGCGTCGCCGGCCGGCTGCTGCGCCGGGTGCGCGATTTCGCCCATGTCGCCGGCGACCTGCCGGTAGACCGGGCGCGCGCCGACGCCGCGCTGCAACGGCTAGAGGTGGATGCGCTGGGCCTGGACGGCATGGACCGCCGTTATCTGCGCCGCATCGCCGAGCACCATCACGGCGGCCCGGTGGGGGTGGAAACCCTGGCGGCGGCGCTGGCGGAGGCGCGCGACACGCTGGAGGAGGTGGTCGAGCCGTTCCTGATCCAGGAGGGTCTGGTGCTGCGCACCAGCCGCGGCCGGGTGCTGGCCGAGCGGGGGTGGCGCCATCTCGGCCTGCTGCCGCCGGCGGGGACGCAGCCGGTGCTCGACCTGCTCGGCGAAGACGAATGAACCGTCATCCGCCGCCCACGCCGGCGCAGGCGCCGCACCGGTATCGTTGCCGGGTCTATTACGAGGACACCGATGCCGCCGGGGTGGTCTATCACGGCAATTACCTGCGACTGGCGGAACGGGCGCGCACCGAGGCGTTACGGTCCCTGGATATTCCCCACGCGGAAATGACACGCCAGTTCGGCCTGATATTCATGGTGCGACGCGCAAAATTGGACTATCTGGCGCCGGCGCGACTCGACGACGCGCTGGTCGTGGAGACGCGGGCGCTCGCGATCGGCGCGGCTTCGGCCACGCTGCGCCAGACGTTCCTGCGGGAGGAGGAGCCCGCAAGAGCGCTGGTGGTCGCCGAGATCCAACTGGCGTGCGTGCGCATAGGCGATATGCGTCCGGCCCGCATCCCGCCGCGCTGGCGCGACACGCTCGCCCGGCTGGCGGCTGCGACCCCCGGACAAGGCTGAGAGGAAGCAAGAGTGGACCGAGCCGTCGATGCCGTGAACCTGGCCGCGCCTGCGGGCAGCGACCTGTCGATCCTCGGCCTGTTCCTGCAGGCCGATATCGTCGTGAAGATCGTGATGATCGCGCTGCTGTTCGCGAGCGTCTGGGTCTGGGCGATCGTGTTCGAGAAGGTGACCAGCCTGCGCCGCGTCGAGCGTGCCGCCGACGGGTTCGAGGACCGGTTCTGGTCCGGCGGCAGCCTCGATGAACTGTTCGAGGAGGAGGGCGCCAAGCCGGAGCATCCGATGGCCGCCGTGTTCGGCTCCGCCATGAACGAATGGCGCCGCTCGCTGCGCGTCGCCGGCGCGGACATGAGCCGCAGCGGCGTGCGCGACCGGGTCGAGCGGGCGATGGCCGTGACCATCCAGCGCGAGATGGAGCGGATGGAGAAGTGGATGATCTTCCTCGCCTCGGTCGGCTCGACCGCGCCGTTCATCGGCCTGTTCGGCACGGTCTGGGGCATCATGCACAGCTTCTCGGCGATCGCGGCGATGCACAACACCAACCTCGCCGTCGTCGCGCCCGGCATCGCGGAGGCGCTGTTCGCCACCGCGATCGGCCTGGTGGCGGCGATTCCCGCCGTGCTCGCCTACAACAAGCTCAGCACCGACCTCGCCCGCTTCGCCGCGCGGCTGGAAGGGTTCGGCACCGAATTCGGCGCCATCCTGTCGCGCCAGAGCGAGGAGCGGGCCTGACATGGCCGGCCCGCTGATCGGCAACGGCAACGGCAACGGCCGTATCCGCCCCGGCTCCCGCTCCGGCCGGTACCGGCCGCTGGCGGAGATCAACGTCACCCCGCTGGTGGACGTGATGCTGGTGCTGCTGATCATCTTCATGGTGACGGCGCCGCTGATGAGCAGTGCGGTGAACATCGACCTGCCGAAGGTCGCCACCAACCCGGTGAACCAGGACAGCGAACCGCTGACTGTCTCGGTCGATGCCGAGGGGCAGGTCTATCTGCAGGACCAGAAGGTCGATCTGTCGGAACTGGTCGCCAAGCTGCAGGCGATCGCGCAGGACAACAAGGACCGCCGCATCTTCGTGCGCGGCGACAAGGCGAATTCATACGGTCGCATCATCGAGGTCATGGGCACCATCGTGCAGGGCGGCTTCACCAAGGCGGCCCTGCTGTCCGAGCCGCCGGCCGGCGGCGCGGCGCCGTCCGCGCCTGCCGCCGCGACCCCTGGGACCACCCCGGCGCCGTCGTCCGGCACGCCGCCCGCACCGGCCCCTGCCGCCCCCGCAAAGCCGGGGAACGGCTGAACCGCGACCGCCATGACCCCGCTGCTCAAGCGCAGCGCCGCCGCCTCGTTCGCCGCGCACATGGTGGTGATCGCGGCGCTGCTGCTCGGCCTGCCCACGCCGCCGCCGCCCGAGCCGCCGCCCGAGCAGGAAGTCGAACTCGCCTTCGAACAGGCGCCGCCGCAGCCGGCCACGCAGGCCCCGGCGCCGTCCGCCACGCCGGCGCCGGCCGAACTGCCGACGCCGAATCCCGCCCCGCCCGCGCAGACGCCGCCCACGCCGCAGCCGGTCGAGGGACCGCCGCCGCCCCCGCCGCCGCCACCACCCCCGCC
>JAKAZX010000357.1 GCA_021826485.1 Pseudomonadota bacterium
ATCCGGCCGGCGCGCGCAGTTGCGCCATCGCCGCCGACGTGACCGATGAGGACACCGTGCAGCGCATGGTGGCCGCGGCGGTCGCGCGGTTCGGGCGGCTCGACGGCCTCGTCTGCAACGCTGGGACGATCGCGATGGCGCCCGCACTGCACGCGCCGCGCGCCGATCTGGACCGGCAGTTCGCGGTCAATGTCGGCGGCCTCTATCTGTGCTGCCAGGCGGCGGCGCGGCAGTTCATCGCGCAGGGCGGCGGCGGGGCGATCGTCAACATCGCCTCCAACGCCGGCAAGGTCGGGTTTCCCGACATGGCCGGCTACAACGCCAGCAAGGCCGCCGTGGTCAGCCTGACGCGCACGCTCGCCGCCGAGTGGGCGGCGCAGCGCATCAACGTCAACGCGGTCTGCCCCGGCAGCGTGCTGACGCCGATGCTGGAAGGGGTGGCCGACTGGCTCGCCCCCCGCCAGCACGCGCCGGCCGAGGCATTGCTCGCGCGCATGGTGCCGGCGCAGCTCGGCCGCCACATCGCGCCGCTGGAGGTCGGCCGCGTCGTCGCCTTCCTGCTGTCCGACGCCGCCATCATCATCCGCGGCCAGTCGATCAACGTGGATGGCGGGGAGACGCCGTACTGAGGCGGCGTGGCGGTCACGGGAATCCCGCAGCGCCCACCCTTGTTTATGGTATAGGGTAAGCGTTGTGGAATTTCACGCCGTCATTGTGGGCCGCAGGCGAAGCAATCCGGCCCCACCGCACGGTCACTGCCCGCCTGGATTGCTTCGCTGCGCTCGCAATGACGAGCAGGAGGCCCGTCTATACTATCCCATGACACTGGACTGACCTTCGCGCCCGTGCCGCCCGTCAGCCCGGGTCATCCCCGCGGCATCGTCTCCTCCCTGCGGTGGCCGCAATGCGGGCAGGTGAGCACGGCGCGGGTTGCGATCTGCACGGCATGTTCCCCTCATGCGGCGGCCGGCGCGGTCAGGTGTCGCCGTCCCCGGCCTTGCGGAACGGCGACAGTGCGTCCAGGGCCGCCATCTCCTCCTGCCTTGCGGCGCGCTCCTCGGCGACGAAGGCGGCGACGGCGCGGCGCAGGCCGGTATGCGCGATCCAGTGCGCCGACCAGGTCGGTACCGGGCGGTAGCCGCGCTGGATCTTGTGCTCGCCCTGCGCCCCTGCCTCCACCCGCTGCACGCCGTGGGCGATCGCGAACTCGATCGCGCGGTAGTAGCAAAGCTCGAAGTGCAGGAACGGGAATTCGCCGCGACAGCCCCAGTTGCGGCCGTACAGCGTGTCGCTGCCCAGCAGGTTCAGCGCCCCGGCCACCGGCTTGCCGCCCTGGCGCGCCAGCATCAGCACCACCCGCTCCCCCAGCCGTTCGCCCAGCAGCGGGAAGAATTGCCGCGTCAGATAGGCGCTGCCCCATTTGCGATCGACGGTCGAGGTGTAGAACTCATAGAACGCCGTCCAGTCGCGTCGCGTGATCTCCGGCCCGCACAGCGCGACGAACTCCAGCCCCGCCGCATTGGCGTCGCGCCGTTCACGGCGGATCGCCTTGCGCTTGCGCGAGGCGAGGTCGCCCAGGAAGTCGTCGAACGTGACGTAACCGGCATTCCGCCAGTGGAACTGCATGCCGAGCCGCGCGAGCCAGCCCGCCTCCTCCAGCGCCATCGCCTCCGCCTCGGGGCAGAAGGTGACGTGCACGCCCGACAGGTCGAGCGCGCGGCACGCCTGCACCAGCGCGCCGGCCAGCGCGGCGTGTGGGATGCCCGCCGCCGGATGCAGCAGCAGGCGCGGGCCGGGCACCGGGCTGAACGGCACCGCGACCTGGAGTTTCGGGTAGTAGTTGCCGCCGGCGCGTTCGAACGCATGCGCCCAGCCGTGGTCGAACACGTATTCGCCGTAGCTGTGCGATTTCGCGTACATCGGCGCGGCGGCGACCAGCCGGCCCGCGCCGTCGCGCAGCGCCGCGTGCTGCGGCAGCCAGCCGGTGCGCGCATTGGCCGACCCGCTGTCCTCGACCGCCGCCAGGAAGGCGTGGCTGACGAACGGGTTGTCGCCGCCCGCGCAGGCATCCCATTCGGCGGCGTCGATCTCGGCGATGGCTCTGTGCAGCGAGAGCGTCAGTTCAGGCGAACCGTCGGGCATCCGCTGAAGGTAGGCGCCGGCGCGGCTCAGGCAATGCGGAACATGCCGTCCACTTCGACCGCGCAATCCAGCGGCAGCGACGGCACGCCGACCGTGGTGCGGGCGTGCCGCCCGGCCTCGCCGAACACCGCGACCGCCAGGTCGCTGGCGCCGTTCATCACCGCCGCATGCTGGGTGAAACTGGCCGGTGCGGCGATGAAGCCGCCCAGCCGCACCACCTGCCGCACGCGGTCCAGGTCGCCGCCGCAGGCGGTGCGCAGTTGCGCCAGCAGGTTGATGAAGCACTGGCGGCAGGCGCGCACGCCCTCCTCCACGCTCACCTCGGCGCCCACCTTGCCGGCCCAGGCGACCTTGCCGTCGATCGCCGGCACCTGGCCGGAGACGACCACCAGATCGCCGGCGACGACGAACGGGACGTAATTGGCCACCGGCGCCATCGGCACGGGCAGCACGATGCCAAGCTCGGCGAGGCGGGCGTCGATGCGTCCGGCCATGCGGGACTTCCTTCTGCTATTTCACCACGCGCAGCCGCCGGCCGCGCCGCTCGCCGCTCGGCGGCAGATCGAGCGGCAGCGTCGGCGGCGGCGGTGCCGCCTCGTCGTCCGCCACCGCGTCCGGCAGGTCGGTGCGGCCGAGGTAATGCGCGGCGAGGCTGCGGAACACGTAGTCGATCAGCGAGGTGGCGGAGGCGACCTTGGCATCTCCCTCGACCGCGCCGGCGGGGCCGAAGCGGGTCAGGGTGAAGGCATCGACGAACTCCTCCAGCCGCACGCCATGTTGCAGGCCGAGGCTGACGGCCAGCGCGAAGGCGTCCATCAGCCCGCGCACCGCGGCGGTTTCCTTGGGCAGCGTCACCGCCACCTCGCCCAGCGCGCCGTCGGCATACTCGCCGGTGCGCAGATAGATGCGATGGCCGCCGACGATCGCCTTCTGGGTCAGCCCGGCATGGCGCGCCGGCAGCTCGCGCCGCACGGTGGCGAATCCGGGCACCGGCAGCGGCGCCGGGGCGGCCGGCATGGCGTCGAAGAACGGCGCCACCGCCGCCTGCATGGCCGCATGCGCGGCGGCGGGCACGCGCGGGAACGGCGGATCGCCGGACAGGCTGGCGGCCAGCGCCCCCTCCGCCGTCATGCCGGTGGCGGCGAGCCAGGCCCGCGCGGTGCCGGTCAGCCGCCCCGCGTCATCCAGCGGCGCGAAGGCGGGGGCGATGCCGCCGGTCTCCACCCCCAGCAGCGCCTCCACCGCGTCGGGGGCGGTGAGGGCGGTGAGCGCCAGGTGATGCCGGAACGGCATCGCCGCGGCCTCCCGCTGTGCCGATTCGGCAGCGGCCGCGAGGCCCGGAATCACCGTCATCGGCGGCGCCGGCGGGACGGTTCCGGGCGGGTTTCGTGTGCCGAACCGCGCCGCCAGCGCGGCCGAGGCGCAGTCCGCCGACGCCCTCAGCAGCGCCGCCAGCGCGGCCGCCACATCGCGCGCGGCGGCGCCGTCATAGGGCAGGCCGAGCCAGGCCAGCAGCCCCGCCAGATCGGCCAGCCCGACGCCGATGCGCGGCGCCGTGCGGTCGTGCAGCGTCAGCGCGAACACCGCGGTTTCCACGGCCTGCCTGAACCCGGCCAGATCGAACCCGGCTTCCGGATCAAGAAAGGCGGGCAGATTCAGCACGAAGCGCGGCAGCGGCGCGAAGGACAGTTCGCCCGCCCGCAACTGCCACAGCGACGCCCCCGGCGCGCCGCGCCGCGTGCGCAGCAGTTCGTGCAACCGCTCGGCAAGCGCGGGGAAATCGGCGGAAACCGGGCCGATCCACCCCTCCGCCGCGCCTTCCAGCGCCGCCGGCCCCTGCCCGGGCACCAGCGCCGCCAGCGCGGCGGCGGCCCGGTCGTCCCAGGCGGCGGGCAGCGTCACCGGGCGGGGCGGCGCATCCGGCTCGGCGGCGGCGAGGGTGCGGCGCAGGCGCACGCCGCGCCAGTGCGGACCTGGCTGTGTCTTGCTCGGCTTCATGGCGCGATGCTAGGCGGGCGCGCCGCG
>JAKAZX010000358.1 GCA_021826485.1 Pseudomonadota bacterium
AACTACTACACGAGCAGCTACCAGATCGGCGGCGGCTACCAGGACTACACCACGATCACCCACCAGACACCCGCGGCGACCAATGGCGGCGGCGGGCTGGGGGCGGGCGGCAACGTATTCGTCCAGCAGGGCGGCGTGCTGGCGATCGGCGCGGGCGGGCTGCTCGGCGGCCGGGTGAAGGGCGGCGCCCCCGGCGGCCCGGGGGCCGGCGGCGGCGCCGCGCTCGGCAGCAGCCTGTTCCTGCAAGGCGATGAAGTGCTCTATCTCGCCCCGCCGGCGGGGCAGACGCTGACCATCAGCGGCGCCATCGCCGACCAGGCGGGCGCCGGCCTCGGCCCCACTGTCCAGGGCAGCGGAACGATCGTCGTCTCCGGCGGCATGGTCGTGCTGCAGGCGGCCAGCAGCTACACCGGCCCCACCGTCATCCAGGGCGGCACGCTGGCGCTGGACAATGCGCAGGCCGCCGGCAACGACCCGATCGTGTTCGCTGCCGGTACCCCCGGCACGCTGGAGATCGCGGCCGGGGCGCCGGCGAACGCGCTGGTCGGTTTCGCTGCCGGCGATGCGATCGTGCTGGCGGACCGGCCGGCCGCTGTCAGCTACGCCGCGGCGGCACATGCGTTGAGCTATGCCGGCGGCGCGCTGACCTTCGATACCGGCACGGCGCCGGCCGCGATCGCCTATGACGCGGCGACGGGCGTGCTCAGCGTCGCCTGCTTCGCCGAAGGCACGCGCATCGCGACCATGCGCGGCCGGGTCGCCGTGGAGCGGCTTGCGGTCGGCGATCCGGTGTCGCTGGCGCGGGGCGGCAGCGGACGTATCATCTGGCTCGGTCACCGGCATGTCGATTGCCGTCGCCACCCGCGCCCCGCCGACGTGTGGCCGGTGCGCGTCGCCGCGCACGCCTTCGGCCTCGGCCGCCCGGCGCGCGACCTGTTTCTGTCGCCGGATCACGCGGTATTCGTCGATGGCGTGCTGATCCCAGTGCGCCACCTGCTGAACGACGCGACGCTGCGGCAGGAGCGCGCGGCGCATGTGACGTATTGGCACGTCGAACTCGACCGCCACGCCGTGCTGCTGGCGGACGGGTTGCCGACGGAGAGCTATCTGGACACCGGCAACCGCGCCGCCTTCGCCAATGGCGGCAGCGTGGTGCAGGCCCATGCCGATTTCGCGCGGCGGGTCTGGGCGGAGGCCGCATGTGCGCCGCTGGTGACGCAGGGCGCGCTGCGCGACCGGGTCTATGCGCGGCTGATCGCCCAGGCGCTGGCGCTCGGCTGGCGAGCCGAGGCTGCCGGGGCCGGCGCGCTCCGCTGGCTCAGGCCCCGGTCAGTACGTGGATGACACGGCTGGCGATCATCGCCTTGGTGCGCGCCGCATAGGCCGCCATGTGCGGCGCGGCGGCGTGGGCGCGCAGTGCATCGGCGGTGGCCCATTTCTCGATCACGACGAAGGTATCGGCGCCGAACGGGGCGGAGAATTTGCCGAACCCTTCGGCGTCGATCGCCGGGCCGTATTCGATGCAGCCCTGCTCGGCATGCACGTTCGGCATGTTGGCGCGGAACTCCGCCAGCAGCGCGTCGCGCTGGCCGGGATGGGCGGTGATGATGGCGAGAACGTGGATCATGTCGGGTTTCCTCCGTGACTGGGATCAGACGATGCGCAGCCCTGCGGGCGTGCGGGCGGGATCGCGCCAGAACGAATCCGGCTCGAAGCGCGCGAACAGGTCGGGCGGCAGCACGCTGCGCCGCGGCTGCGCGCGCACCGCGGGGGCGACATCGTGCAGGCCGGGTGTGCCGAGCCGCGCATCGAATTCGCGCGCTTCGTCGTAGCTGATGCGCTCGAAATCATGTGCGAAGGGCGGCTCCCCCAGGAAGTCGTAGACTGCGGCGAGCGCGTGCGCCGGCGCCGTGGTGAGCGTCTCATAGGTCAGCAGCATCACCCGGTCGGCATGTTCGCCGAAGCACGCTTCGCGCAGCGCGTTCCAGGCGAAGCCGACCAGGCCGAGGCCGCCGCCCAGCGCCTCGACGCGCGAATAGACCGTGCCGGCGGTGTCGAACTTGAAGATGCCCGAGGGCTCGAAGCGGTTGCGGCGCACCAGCCGCTCGATGCTGTCCATCACCCACGGCACGTCGCGCACGCAGGCGATCACCTTCGCGTCGGGGAACAGCGTGGCGAGTGCGGGCAGGCGGGCGCACCAGACGCGGTTGGTGTCGATCACCAGCTTCTCGGCGTGGATGCGGTGGTAATAGGCATCGAAGGTCGCGCGCAACACGGCGGCGCGCTGATCGTCGTCGATGAACACCGCGCCTTCGTTGGCCTGGCTCATTTCCCGCAGCAGCGCGCCGAACAGCGCGCCGACCGGGCTGGTCATGCCGGCATGGATGCGCGGGTTCTGCCGCAGGATCGCGGCCAGCAGCGTCGAGCCGGCACGCGGCAGGCCGGAGATGAAGTGGATGCCGTGCTTCACCGGGCCATCGTTCCGCAGCGCCGGAACCGGCGCAACCCGCCCGGCGGGTTCAGGGCTGCGCGGCGGCATCCGGCCATGTCACACTCCCGTCCTGTCCGCCCCACGAGGAGACGCAGATGCCGCCCATCGTCCTGCACCCCGGCGCCATCAAGCTGACCGCCTGGCGGGCGGTGCTGGACGGGGCGCCGGCGGTGCTCGATCCCGCCGCCCTGTCCGCGGTGGCGCGCGGCGCCGCGTCGGTCGCGCGCATCGTCGGGCGGGGCGACCCGGTCTACGGCGTCAACACCGGGTTCGGCAAGCTGGCCAGCCTGCGCATTCCGCCGGAGGACCTGCGGCAACTGCAACGCAACCTGGTCTTGTCGCACGCCGCCGGGCTGGGGGCGGCGATGCCGGCGCCGGTGGTGCGGCTGATGATCGCGCTCAAGCTCGCCAGCCTCGGCCACGGCGCGTCCGGCGTTCGGGCGGAGACGGTGGCGATGCTGGAGGCGATGCTGGCGCGCGACCTGCTGCCGGTGATCCCGCAGCAGGGATCGGTCGGCGCCTCCGGCGATCTCGCGCCGCTGGCGCATCTGGCGGCAGCGATGATCGGGGTGGGGACGATCGTGGCGGCGGGCACGGCGATGCCGGCCGAGCAGGCGCTGGCCCGCGCCGGCCTCGCGCCGCTGACGCTCGCCGCCAAGGAGGGGCTGGCGCTGCTCAACGGCACCCAGTTCTCGACCGCCTATGCGCTTGCCGCCCTGCTCGGGGCGGAGCGGCTGTTGCAGACCGGGCTGGTGACCGGGGCCTTGTCCACCGACGCGGCGCGCGGGTCGGACGTGCCGTTCGACGCGCGCATCCATGCGCTGCGCGGCCATCGCGGGCAGGCGGCCTGTGCGGCCAGCCTCGCCGGGCTGCTCGCCGGCAGTGCCATCCGCGCCTCCCACCTGACCGGCGACCTGCGGGTGCAGGACCCGTATTGTCTGCGCTGCCAGCCGCAGGTGATGGGCGCGGCCTTCGACCTGCTGCGGCAGGTGGCGGCGACGCTGGCCACCGAGGCCAATGGCGTGTCGGACAACCCGCTGATCTTCGCCGAGGACGACACGGCGCTGTCGGGCGGCAATTTCCACGCCGAGCCGGTCGCCTTCGCCGCCGACATCGTGGCCCTCGCCGTGTGCGAGATCGGGGCGCTGGCGGAACGGCGGATCGCGCTGCTGACCGATCCCGCGGTCTCGGGCCTGCCGGCCTTCCTGACGCCGCGGCCGGGGCTGAATTCCGGCTTCATGCTGCCGCAGATCGCCGCCGCCGCGCTGGTCGCGGAGAACCGGCAGATGGCGCATCCGGCGAGCGTCGACTCGGTGCCGACCTGCGCCAACCAGGAGGATCATGTCTCGATGGCCGCGCACGGCGCGCGGCGGCTGCTGCCGATGATCGAGAACGCGACCGGCATCCTGGCGATCGAGCTGCTGGACCCGACGCAGGGCTGCGACCTGCTGGCGCCGCTGCGTTCCAGCGCGCCGCTGGAGCGCGTGCGCGCCTGCGTGCGTTCCGTGGTGCCGCGGCTGGAGGACGACCGCCACTTGCAGCCCGACATCGCCGCTTCGACCGCGCTGGTGCGCTCCGGCGCGGTCGTGGAGGCGGCCGGCGCATCCCGGCTGCCGCGGGTGGCGGCGGGAGCGTGAGCAGCGGGGCATGAGCGGCTGGAGCGGGTGAC
>JAKAZX010000359.1 GCA_021826485.1 Pseudomonadota bacterium
CGGACCTGCTGCTGGCGGCGGACGGAAGGCTGGCGGCGATCCACGCGGGCGGGGCGATGTATGTCGCCGAGCGCGCCGGCGCCGCCGGCTTCACGCTGGAGGCATGGCGCCGCCTGTGGGCCGCCGGCCCGCCGCGGGCGCTGCCGGACGGTGCGGCGGACGCGCTGGAATGCGACGCCCTGGCCTGCACGCTGGCGGGCCCGCCGGGCCGCCCGGTGCTGCTGCTGCGCGGTGGGCTGACGCCGGACGGCGCCTGCGCCGCCGCCCTGCTGGCGAGCCTCGACGCGGTGCCGCTGGACTGCCCGCCGCCCGGCCCGGCGAAGATCGACCGCTACCGGCTGCGGCGGGACGGCGCCTATGCGGTATGGCTGGAGGCCGCCGGCCCGCGCGTGCTGTCGGATCGCGCGGCCCGCGGCACGCGGCCGTGGGTGGCGCGATAGCGCGGCTCAGCCGGCGGCATCCACGCGGGCGCCGGGATGGAAATGCGCATAGACCAGCCGCGCCATCGCCCGCGAAATTCCCGGCGCCGCCTCCAGGTCGGCCAGCCCCGCCGCCTTGACGCCGCGCGCCGAGCCGAAATGGTTCAGCAGCGCCCGCTTGCGCGCCGGGCCGATGCCGGCGACCTCGTCCAACTCGCTGCCGACCAGCGTCTTCGACCGGCCGGCGCGATGCGTGGTGATGGCGAAGCGGTGCGCCTCGTCGCGCAGGCGTTGCAGGAAATACAGCACCGGGTCGCGCGGCGGCAGTTGGAAGGGCGCGCGCCCGTCCATGTGGAACCACTCGCGCCCGGCATCGCGGTCCGGCCCCTTGGCGATCGCCACCAGCCGCACGTCATGCGCGCCGAGATCGGCCAGCACGCCGCGGGCGGCGGAAAGCTGGCCGGCGCCGCCGTCGATCAGCACCAGGTCGGGCCAGTCGGGCGGCGGCGCGGCGGTGTCCGGGTTGTCGCGCAGCGCGCGGCCGAAGCGGCGCGACAGCACCTCGCGCATCATGCCGAAATCGTCGCCCGGCGCGACCGGACCGCGGATCGCGAATTTGCGGTAGGCGGATTTGATGAACCCCTCCGCCCCGGCGACGATCATCACGCCGTACGGGTTGGTGCCCATGATGTGGCTGTTGTCATAGACCTCGATGCGCCCGGGCGGCGCCGGCAGGCCGAACAGCTCCGCCGCGCCGGCCAGCAGCTTGGCCTGCCCGGCGCTCTCGGCCAGCCGCCGCTCCAGCGCCTCGCGCGCGTTGGTCTCGGCATGCTGCACCACGGCATGCTTCTCGCCGCGCTGCGGCCGGGCCAGTTCCACCCGCCGGCCGGCGCCGAAGGTCTGCGCCTTCAGGCTCAGCGCCTCGGCGATCAGCTCCTGCTCCGGCAGCGCGTGGCTGACCAGCACCAGCGGCGGCGGCGGCTTGTCGTCGTAGAACTGGGCGATGAAGGCGGCCAGCACCTCCGGCGCCTCCTCGGCGCGGGTGTGGGTGGGGAAGAAGGCGCGGTTGCCGTTGTTGCGGCCGCCGCGGATGAAGAACACCTGCACGCAGGTCTGCCCGGCACCCTGCCACGCCGCGATCACGTCGGCATCGGCGATGCTTTCCGGGTTGATGACGCCGGTGCCCTGCACATGCGTCAGCCCGCGGATGCGGTCGCGGATCGCCGCCGCCCGCTCGAACTCCAGCGCCGCCGCCGCCTGCTCCATCTCGGCCGCCAGTGCCTGCTGCACGGCCCCGCCCTTGCCGGCCAGGAACGCCTTGGCCTGGCCGACCAGCGCGGCATAGTCCGCCGCCGCGATCCGCCCGACGCAGGGCGCGGAGCAGCGGCGGATCTGGTGCAGCAGGCAGGGGCGGGAGCGGTTGGCGAACACCGTGTCGGCGCAGGAGCGCAGCAGGAACACCCGCTGCATTGCCGTCACCGTCTGGTTCACCGCCCAGGCGGAGGCGAACGGGCCGTAATAGCTGCCCTTGCGGCTGCGCGCGCCGCGGTGCTTGGCGATCTGCGGGAACGGATGGTCCTCGGTCAGCAGCAGCCAGGGATAGGATTTGTCGTCGCGCAGGACGATGTTGAAGCGCGGCTTGAGGCGCTTGATCAGGTTGGCTTCCAGCAGCAGCGCCTCGGCCTCGGTGTGCGTGGTGACGATCTCCATCGCCACCGTCTCGCTCACCATCCGGCGCAGCCGTTCCGGCAGCCGGCCGAGCTGCGCATAGGCCGCCACGCGCTTGCGCAGCGACCGCGCCTTGCCCACGTACAGCGCTTCGCCGCGGGCATCGAGCATACGGTACACGCCCGGGCTGAGCGGCATGGTCGCCAGCGCCGCCTCGATCGCCGCGACGCCGCGCGGCGCGTCCCCCGCCTGTTCCGTCATGCCGCCTGATTAGGGCCGGCGGGACCGGCCGCTCAACCCCGCACGGCAATTAACCACTGCGCTTTTGGCGGCCATGACTATCCCCCGATCCTGTGGAAAACTCTGTGGGCAAGCGCCAGCGCAGACATTGCGACCCGGCGGATTTCCTGCCCTCCCGCGGTTTGCCCAAAATGGCAGCATCGGAGGTAAGTGCTTGAATTCCTTAGGTGACAATATTTCAGTCTTGTCATCGATGCAGGTCAGGCCGCCATCTGGTTGTAATCAAAGGGTCTTTTTTGGTCAGTGGACAAGTTCCCGTGAGCCCGCCGCTACTCCTCCGCCGGCATGCCGCGCTGCGGCGACCATTGCAGGTGCTGGCCGCCGTCCAGCGCCAGCATCTGCCCGGTCATGGCGGACAGCCGCAGCAGGCTCAGTACCGCCTCCCCCACCTCCTCGGGCGAGGTTCCGTGACGCAGGGGAACCGATTGCGCCTGCCGCGCGAATTGCGCCTCGGTCTGGCGCGCGCTGGGCACCGTCGGTCCCGGCCCGATCGCATTGACCCGGATGCGCGGCGCGAGCGCGAGCGCCATGCTCTGCGTCAGCGCCCACAGTCCGGCCTTGGCGACGGTGTAGGAGACGAAATGCGGCGTCAGCGACCAGACGCGCTGGTCGAGCATGTTGACCACCAGCCCCTCGGCCTGCTCCGGCAGCGCGCGGGCGAATTCCTGCATCAGCACGAACGGCGCGCGCAGATTCGGCTCGATGTGCCGGTCCCAGCTCGCCCGCGTCGCGTCGTGCCATTCGTCGCGCTCGAAGGTGCTGGCGTTGTTGACCAGCACGCCGACCGGGCCGAGCGCCGCCGCCGCGTCCGGCAGCAGCCGCGCCACCGCCGCCTCGTCGGCGAGGTCCGCGGCCAGCACGCAGGCCCGCCCGCCGCCGGCACGGATCGCCGCCGCCGTCGCCTCCGCTTCGTCGCGGCTGGCATGGCAATGCACCGCCACCGCGAAGCCGGCCTCGGCCAGCGCCAGGGCGATGGCACGCCCGATCCGCTTGGCGCCCCCGGTGACCAGGGCGGCGCGCGGGATGGCTGGGGGGATTGCGATCATGGCGGCGATTTAGTGTCGATCCGGGCAACCGGGGAGTGGCGATGCGCGCCGTCCTGATCCGCCACCCGGCGGTCGCCGCCCCGCCCGGCACCTGCTACGGCCGGCTCGACCTGCCGCTCGATCCGGCGGCGGCGGCGGTGGCCGGGCGGCTGGCCGCGATCGCCACGGCCTACTCCGGCCGCGTGTGGACCAGCCCGGCGGCGCGCTGCCGCGCCATCGCCGGCCCGCGCGCGCAGCCGGACGACCGCCTGCGCGAACTGGATTTCGGCGCGTGGGAGGGGCGGCCTTGGGATGACGTGCCGCGCCGCGAACTCGACCGCTGGGCCGCCGACGTGCTGCACCGGGCGCCGCCGGGCGGGGAGAGCGGGGCGGCGCTGCTGGCGCGCGTGGCCGCCTTCCACGCCGATCTGCTTGCCCGGGCGGAGGATTGCCTGGTGGTCGCGCATGGCGGGCCGCTCAAGCTGCTGGCGGCGCTGCTGCGCGGCACGGCGCCCGACCTGCTGGCGCCGGCGCCGCCGCTCGGCTCCGTCATCCGGATCGGCTGGCGAGCAGGCTGAGCACCAGGCATTCGGCAATGACGCTGGTGGCGCCGAACACGTCCCCGGTCACCCCGCCCAGCAGGCGCCGCGCCAGCGCCGCGCTGCCGAGGCCGGCCAGGGCGGCCAACGCCAGCGCGCCCGCCGCATCGCGCAGCGGCAGCGCGGCGAACGCGACCGCGGCGCC
>JAKAZX010000360.1 GCA_021826485.1 Pseudomonadota bacterium
AGCCGTGTCGCCGCGCTCGCGCGGGCCGGCATCAGCGGCGCGGCGATGCGGCTCGACGCGGGGACGAGATGGTGCTGCAGCACGACGATGAACGGTGCCGGTTCGCCGCGGATATGATGGCGGCAGATGTCCAGCCAGCGCGGTTCGCCGCGCCGCTCACGCCTCGGCGTCGGCATCGTCACCGCCGCGCATCCGGCGGACCCGCGCGGCGAAGCTGCCGTGCTCCGCCAGATAGGCGTCGTGCTGGGCGATGCTGCGGGCGATCTCGGCCTGGAACCGTTCCGTGGTACGCTCGGCGACCGCCCGGCCGATCGCGTCCTCGGCGATCAGGGAAAGATTGAGCCGCTCGGCGCGGGCACGGGCGACCAGGTCGCTGTTGAGGCTCAGATTGACCGCGCGGCGGGGGGCACGGCGGTCATGGGTGGATGGGGGTCCGGACATGCGCATCTCTCCGTGCGCATCACGTGCCACGCATCCTGCCGCCCTGCAAGCGCCCCGCCGCCCCCGCCATGCTGCACCTGCGTCTTGCCGCTGTTGGGGGGATGGGGTAGCACCTTGCCGCCTTCCGGGCCGGCTTGCGCCCGGCCGGCCGCCGTTCGGGTGGCGAGCGGCGCCTCCCCCGCCCGTGGAAGGACCCCCGCATGGCACGCAACAAGATCGCCCTGGTCGGCGCCGGCAATATCGGCGGCACGCTGGCCCATCTGGTCGGACTGAAGGACCTGGGCGACGTCGCCTTGTTCGACGTGTTCGGCGGCGTCGCGGCGGGCAAGGCGCTGGACATCATGCAGTCCGGGCCGGTGGACGGGTTCGATTCGCTGATGACCGGCAGCGCCGACATGAGCGCGATCGCCGGCAGCGACGTGGTGATCGTGACCGCCGGCTTCCCGCGCCAGCCGGGCATGAGCCGGGACGACCTGCTGGCCAAGAACGCCGGCGTGATCGCCTCGGTCGCCGAGGGGATCAAGACGCACTGCCCCGACGCCTTCGTCATCGTCATCACCAATCCGCTGGACGTGATGGTCTGGGTGATGCAGCAGAAATCCGGCCTGCCGGCGAACCGCGTCGTCGGCATGGCGGGCGTGCTGGACAGTTCGCGCTTCCGCCTGTTCCTGGCACAGGAATTCAACGTCTCGGTGGAGGATGTCACGGCCTTCGTGCTGGGTGGCCACGGCGACACGATGGTGCCGCTGACGCGCTATTCCACCGTCGCCGGCATCCCGGTGCCGGACCTCGTGAAGATGGGCTGGACCACGCAGGAGCGGATCGACGCGATCTGCGCGCGCACCGCCAATGGCGGCGGCGAGATCGTCAAGCTGCTGGAGCGTGGCAGCGCCTTCTACGCGCCGGCCGCCTCGGCGATCGCGATGGCGGAAGCCTACCTCAAGGACAAGAAGCGGGTGCTGCCCTGTGCGGCGCTGCTGAACGGGCAATACGGCGTGCGCGACCTGTATGTCGGCGTGCCGGTGGTGATCGGCGCGGGCGGCGTCGAACGGATCGTGGAAATCCCGCTGCTGGCGGAGGAGAAGGCGGCGTTCGACAAGTCCTGCGGCGCGGTGCGCGGGCTGATCGAGGCGTTCAAGAAGCTCGGCGTCTGACGCCATGAACATCCACGAATATCAGGCCAAGGAATTGCTGCGCGGCTTCGGCGTGGCGGTGCTGGACGGGCATGTCGCCTGGACGCCCGAGGAAGCCGCCGCCGCGGCGGCGAAGCTGCCCGGGCCGGTCTATGTGGTGAAGTCGCAAATTCATGCCGGCGGCCGTGGCGCAGGCCGGTTCGCCGACGATCCGGGCGGCAAGGGCGGCGTGCGGCTCGCCCGCTCGGCCGAGGAGGTGCGCGCGGCGGCGGAGGCGATGCTGGGCCACGTGCTGGTGACCAAGCAGACGGGCGCCGCCGGACGCCGCGTCCATCGCGTCTATGTCGAGGCCGGCTGCGACATCGCGCGCGAGCTTTACCTGTCGCTGCTGATCGACCGCGCCACGTCGCGCGTCACCGTCATGGCGTCCACCGAGGGCGGCATGGAGATCGAGGAGGTGGCGGCGCACAGCCCGGAGAAGATCCTGCGCGTCGCGATCGACCCGGCCGCCGGCATCGCGCCGTTCCATGCCCGCCGGCTGGCCTACGGCCTCGGCCTCGCCGGCAAGCAGGTGGCGGCGTTCGGCCGCTTCGTCGATGCCATGTACCGCGCCTTCATCGCGCTCGACTGCTCGATCGTCGAGATCAACCCGCTGGTGGTCACCGGCGGCGGCGAGGTGGTGGCGCTGGATGCCAAGGTCAGCTTCGACGACAACGCGCTGTTCCGCCACCCCGAACTCGAAAAGCTGCACGACGAGGCGGAGGAGGACCCGAAGGAGCTGGAGGCGGCGAAGCACAGCCTGAACTACGTCGCCCTCGACGGCACCATCGGCTGCATGGTCAACGGCGCCGGGCTGGCGATGGCGACCATGGACATCATCAAGCTGTACGGCGGCTCGCCGGCGAACTTCCTCGATGTCGGCGGCGGCGCGACCAAGGAACGGGTGACGGCGGCGTTCAAGATCATCCTGTCCGACCCGCATGTGGAGGGCATCCTGGTCAACATCTTCGGCGGCATCATGCGCTGCGACGTGATCGCGGAGGGCGTGGTGGCGGCGGCGCGGGAGGTGTCGCTGAACGTGCCGCTGGTGGTGCGGCTGGAAGGCACCAATGTCGAACTGGGCAAGCAGATCATGGCGCAATCCGGCCTGCCGATCATCGCCGCCGACAACCTGGCCGACGCCGCGCAGAAGGTCGTCGCCGCCGTGAAGGAGGCCGCGTAATGGCAATCCTGGTCGATGCCGAGACGCGCGTCATCACGCAGGGCTTCACCGGCGCGCAGGGCACGTTCCATTCCGAACAGGCGATCGCCTACGGCACCAAGGTCGTCGGCGGCGTGACGCCGGGCAAGGGCGGCGCCACGCATCTCGATCTGCCGGTGTTCGACACGGTGGCGCAGGCGGTGCAGGCGACCGGCGCCAATGCCAGCGCGATCTACGTCCCGCCGCCGTTCGCCGCGGACGCGATCCTGGAGGCGATCGACGCGCAGGTGGCGCTGATCGTGTGCATCACCGAAGGCATTCCGGTGCTCGACATGGTGCGGGTGAAGCGCGCGCTCGACGGCTCCGGCTCGCGGCTGATCGGGCCGAACTGTCCCGGCGTGATCACGCCGGATGCGTGCAAGATCGGCATCATGCCGGGCCACATCCACCGGCGCGGCAAGGTCGGCATCGTCTCGCGCTCCGGCACGCTGACCTACGAGGCAGTCGCGCAGACCACCGCCGCCGGGCTGGGGCAGAGCACCTGTGTGGGCATCGGCGGCGATCCGGTGAAGGGCACGGATTTCGTCGAGGTGCTGGAGATGTTCCTCGCCGATCCGGAAACCGCGGCGATCGTGATGATCGGCGAGATCGGCGGCGCCAGCGAGATCGACGCCGCCGAGTTCCTGGCGCGCGAACGGGTGCGCAAGCCCACCGTCGGCTTCATCGCCGGTGCCACCGCGCCGGCGGGGCGGCGCATGGGCCATGCCGGGGCGGTGATCTCCGGCGGCCGCGACACCGCAGCGGCGAAGATGGAGGCGATGCGGGCGGCCGGCATCCACGTGGCGGAAAGCCCCGCGGCGCTGGGCAGCACGATGCTGCGCGCGCTGCGCGGCTGATCGTGCCGCGCGTGGCGCAGGGCAGACCGCCCGCGGACGCGGCCCCCCTGTGCCCGCACCGCCTATATGAAACCCGGCCGCGCCCGATCGGGCGCGGAGCAAGCCCGGAGTAGAGAGAGCGACATGGCCGGCGTCGATATCCTCGCCACCGCCTTCAATGGCGCGAACGCATCCTTCCTCGCCGCGATGTATGCGCGCTGGGTGGCCGATCCGGCGTCGGTCGATCCCTCCTTCGCGACGCTGTTCGAGAGCCTGGACGACGAATCGCGCGCGGTGCTGACCGATGCCGCCGGCGCGTCCTGGGCGCCGCGCCGGGCGGAGGCGCGCGACCTGCCGGAACCGCAGCCCGCGCCCGCCACCGCCGCCGATGGCGCGCATGTGCGCGCCGCCACCAAGGACAGCCTGCGCGCGCTGATGCTGATCCGCGCCTATCGCGTGCGCGGGCATCTGGAAGCGAAGCTCGATCCGCTCGGCCTGCAAGTGC
>JAKAZX010000361.1 GCA_021826485.1 Pseudomonadota bacterium
CGGCCGGGCAGTATTCGGTGACGAATGGCGGCGTCTATACGTTCGATACCGCCGATGCGAGTGCCGCCGTGCTGCTGAACTACACCTATTCCAGCGCCACCAGCGGCACCCTGATCGCGATCGAAAACCTGCCGATGGGCACCGTGCCGAACTGGGCGGCGACGTTCACCAGCACGTTCAACGGCAAGGCGATCACGCTGGGCCTCAATGCCTGCGTGTCCAACAAGCTGGCGTTGCCGACCAAGCAGGACGACTGGACCATCGCCGAACTCGATTTCATGGCGCTGGCGAATGCGGCGGGCAGCGTCGGCTACCTGTCGCTGGCGGAGTAGGCGTCATGGCGGTTCAGGTGACGATCGGCGGCGTGGTGGAAACGCTGCCGAAGCTGACCTTCGCGCGGCTGCGCGCGGCGTGGCCGCTGATCGAGCGCGGGCGCGAGCCGCTCGACCGGCTGCAACGCACCGACCTGTCGCTTTCAATCATTGCGCCGATGCTCGGCACCGACGCCGACGCGCTGGCGGAGAAGCTGCTGGCGACCGAGATGGAGGGCGTCATTGCCGCCATCCCGGCGATCCTGGCCGAGGGCGGCCTGATCGTGCTGGAGGGCAATCCCTCGGGGGAAGCGGGGGCCGGCTCGACGCCGGCCGCATCGACGACCTGATCGCCGAACTGGTCGCCTTCGGCTGCGGCGGTTGGCGGGAAGTGAGCGAGCACATGGGGCTGCACGAATACGCCGCGATGCAGCGCCACTGGGCCGACCATCCGCCGGTGGCGCTGATGGTCGCGGCCTATCTCGGCATCAAGCCGCGCGCCAAGACTGACAGCCGCGCGGGCGACATGGGCGAGCTGGCGGCGCTGTTCGGCGCGGCACCCGGCAAGCGCGCGGTGATTCGATGAGTGGCACCGACACGGTCAGCATCACCATCGGCGCCAACGCGACCGATTTTCAATCGGCCTGCCAGTCGGCGGCGGCGCAGATGGCGGCGTTCCGCGACCAGGTGACGCAGTTCGCCAATACACTGACGGCGGCGAACGGCCGGCTGACGATGACGACGGCGGCGACGCAGGCGATGCGGACGGCCAGCACGCAGGCGACGGCGGCGCTGGGCGCCTCCTCCGCCGCCGCCGCGCAGAGTGCCGCCGGCTACCAGCAGATCATCGATGCCAGCACCGGCGTCGGCCGCAGTTTTTCCTCCGCCGAGGCGAGCGCGGCGGTGTTCAGCCGGGCGTTGGGCGATACGGTGAACCCGACACGGGCGTTGCGCTCGGCCTTCGTCGAGACCGGCGCCGCGGCCGGCCACGCGATGCACGGCACCGCCGGCATCACCCGCGAACTGATCGTGATGGGCCACGAGGCGGTCAGCGGGCGGTTCAGCCGCATCCCCGGCAGCCTGATGGTGCTGGGCGAGCGGATGGGATCGCTCAGTCTCGCCACGATCGGCTGGGCGGCGGCGATCGGGGCGGCGGTGTATGCCGTCTATGAACTGGCATCCGCGTGGATGCAGACCGAGGCATCGGTGCAGGCGGCGCATGGCGCGATGGTGTCGATGCGGACGCTGGACGCCAGCAGCGACGCGCAGACGCGCGGCATGATCGCCGACCTGCGCGACAAGTGGAACATGGGCCGCAGTGCCGCCGGCGAGATGGCGCAGGCGATCGGCAGCCTCGGTGGCCCCGCCGCCAGGTTCAAGACGCAGATCGAGAGTGCCGCGGCATCATTGCAGACGCTGCGCGCTGGCGAGGAGGGGATCGGCGGCAAGCTGGTGACGGCGTTCGACCAGGGCACCGCGAGCGCGCTGCGGTTTGCCGTGGCGAACCACCTGATCGACGAGAATCAGCGCGAATCGGTGGCCGAGATGGTCGCCGCCGGCGACAGCGTCGGCGGCATGTCGCGGCTGCTGGAGACGCTGGCGGCGAATTACGGCAAATCCGGTCAGGCCGCCGTCCAGGCCGGGCGTGACGCGCATCAAGCCGCCCTGACCAACGCGCTGAACGCCGCCGCCCTCGGTCCCGATGTCGGCGCGATGCCGGGCACGATGGAGCCGGTCAAGTCGCCGCTGGAGCGCATGCCGCAGCAGGCGCCGAAGGCCGCCGACCCGGCCGAGCAGGATCAGGACGCGCTGCTGAACCGCACCAACGCCGCGCTGCGCGAGCGGCGGCAATTGCTGACCGAACTGCAGATGGCGCAGGCGGCGCAGGCGCGTGGCGCGGTCGGCGCCGATGAGGCGGTCGCCACCATCGAGGCCAAGCTCGCGACGGTGCATACCGTGACCGAGCAGCAGGACCACGCGGCGACGCTGGCCGGCTTGCAGGCCGATCTGGCGGCGGCGCACGACAATGCGGCGCAGCGCGTGGCGATCGAGCAGAAGATCGCCGCCGAGACCGCGCGCTATGAGGGCGCGAAATCCACCGCCGCCATCGCCGCCAACACCCAGGTAGCCGCGGCGCAGCGTGCGGCATCGGACCAGGCGCTGCAACTGAAGCTGGCGCAGTTGTCCGGCGAGGAAGCGGCGGCGCACGGCTCGGTCGCGGCCGAGATCGCGGTGGAGGACCAGAAGCTCGCCGTGCTGCGCGCGGCCGGCCGCGAAGGCACCGTGGAATACCAGTCCGAACTGAACCGGCGCGCGGCGCTGGAGCGCCAGGCGGCGGACCAGGCGACACAGACGAAGCTGCGGACGCTGCGCGCGGCGCAGGAGGCGGCGCAGGGCGATCTGGGCAAGCAGGCGGCGATCCAGGATCAGATCGTCGCCGTGGTGCGCGAGGCGGACGGCGCCGAGAGCGCCGACTTGGCGCAGGCCGTCGCCAAGCGCGACCAACTCCGCCAGGAGGAGGCGCGGCAGGCGGCACGCGAGGCGATCCAGCAGCTTGAGGACAAGCGGCGGCTGTTGCAGGAAAACACGCAGCCACAGATGCGCCATGTGCAGACCTCCGTGCAGGAGGGCGACACCAGCATCGCCAGCGCGCGGGCGCAGCAGGTGGCGATCCTGCAAGCCTATCAGCAGGGTGCCGCGGCGATCCTGGCCGAGGAGCAGCAGAAGGCGGCCGGTATCACCGCGCTGTCCGAGCAGGTGGCGCAGCGGCAGGCGCAACTGGCGCAGCAGACGGCGCAGCAGATCACGGCGATCAACGACCGTGCCGCCGAGCAGACCTATCGCGCGTGGGAAGTGACGACGCAGCAGGTCGCCAACAGCTTCGCCAACGAGGCCGGCAGCGTGCTGCGCGGCCAGCAGACGCTGGGCAACGCGCTGGAGCGCATCGGCATGCGCTACCTGGAGCAGGCGCTGGCCTGGGGGCTGCAACGGGTGCTGATGTGGACCGTCGGCGAGGCGCAGATGCTGATGGCGACGATCACCGGCACGGCGGCGCGCACCACGGCCGAGACGACGGGGGCGGCGGCGACGCAGGCGACGACGGCCGCAACCGCGATCGCCGGCGTGGAAGCCAAGGCGGCGGATGCGGCGGCGGGCGCCTATTCGGCGATGGCGAGCATTCCGTATGTCGGGCCGGCGCTGGGCGCTGCCGCGGCAGCCGCGACCTATGCCGCGGTGATGGCCTATGGCGTGATGTTTTCGGCCGAGCGCGGGTTCGGCACGGTGCCGTTCGACGGCGCGGTGACGGCGCTGCACAAGAACGAGATGGTGCTGCCCAGCGCCTATGCCGACGTGATTCGCGGCATGGCCGCGCCGGGCGGCGGGATGCCCGCCTTCCAGGCACCGGGAAGTGCCGCTTCACTGGCCGCCAGAGGCGCGGGCGCTTCGGCCGGCGGCGGCGCGATGCACCTGCATTACAGCCCGACGATCAACAGCGCCGAGCCGCGCAGCCTGTCGGCGATGCTGAGCAGCGAGAGCGGCAGCATGCGGCGGTGGTTTCAGAATGAAATGCGAAACGGAACGCTGGGGAGATAGGCGATGGCGCTGATCTGGTATGAGGGGTTTGATGAATTGCCGTCCGGGAATGCCATGAGCGGCCCGCTGCTCGGATTGCTGTCATCACTCGGTGTGACGGCCTTGGACCTTGGCGCCATCTCCGGTACAGCCAATATCGTGGCGCCCGGCCGTTTCGGCGCCAATTGCATGCAGATGATATCCGGTAACAGCTCGTCTCCCCAGATTGCGATGCTGATGCCCTCAAACATGGCCAGCGGTTTTGTTGG
>JAKAZX010000362.1 GCA_021826485.1 Pseudomonadota bacterium
CCGGCCTCGGCCAGCATGCGGGCGCAGAACGCCTCGCTGTCGTTGGTCAGGCGGCCGACATCGGCATAGAGGTAGAACGCCCCTTCCGCGGGACCGAGCGCGAAGCCGGCTTCCGGCAGACGCTGCATCAGCAGATCGCGCGAGCGGCGATAGCGGGCGACATTCTCCCGCAGCTCGGCGTGGCAGTCGAACGCCGCTTCGGCCGCCACCTGGGCGATGTGGGGCGCGCTGATGAACAGGTTCTGCGCCAGCCGCTCCACCGGCCGCGCCAGGTCCGCCGGCAGCACCATCCAGCCGACGCGCCAGCCGGTCATGCTGAAATACTTGGAAAAGCTGTTGATGACGACGGCATGTTCGCTGAACGCGGCGGCGCTGGCGATGGCCGCGTCATAGTGCAGGCCGTGATAGATCTCATCGCTGATCAGCCGCACGCCGGCGCCGTCGCACCAGCGCGCGATGGCGGCGAGTTCGTCGGGATGCAGCATGGTGCCGGCGGGATTGCAGGGGCTGGCGACGATCAGCCCGGCGGGCGGCGGGTCGAGCCGTTCGAGCTGGGCCACGGTGGGCTGGAAGCGCGTGGGGGCATCGGTTTCGATCAGCACCGGCCGCAGGCCGAGCGCGGTCAGGATGTTGACGTAGGGCGGATAGAACGGCGCGGCGAGCGCCACCCGGTCGCCGGGGTCGAAGGCGGCGAGGAAGGCGAGCGGGAAGGCGCCGGAGGCACCGACCGTCACCGCGATGCGCGACACCGGCACGTCGAGCGCGTACCAGTCGCGATAGTGCCGGGCGATGCGGGCGCGCAGGCCGGGCAGCCCGAACGCCTCGGTATAGCCGAGCGGCACGCCGGAGCGCAGGGCGGCGGTGGCGGCCCGCACCGCGCCCTGCGGCGCCCCGGTGCCGGGCTGCCCGACCTCCATGCGGATGACGTGCGGCGCCCCGGCCGGCAGCGCCGCCTGCCGCGCATTGGCGGCGGCGATCACGTCCATCACGATGAAGGCGGGCGCCGCCGCGCCGCGGCCGGTCTTGAGCGGCATGCCGCCTCCTATCGGTAGAGCGGGATGCCGGGGGCCGGGGCGTAGTTGTCGGGCAGCGGCTTCGGCGCCGCAGGCGCGCCGGGCGGCAGCGCCCCGGCGGCCTGGCCGAGGGCGAGGCCCGAGCCGTTCGGATCGGCCGCCCAGGTGCAGGACCGCGGATCGCCCGGCAGCCCGCGCGTGCAGGCGATCACGTCGGCCCGGCCGGGCGGCGGCAGCGGCGGCGCATAGGGCGCGGCGCCGGCCAGGGCCCGTGCCATCACCGCCGCCGCCGACAGCGCCGCCCCCTGCTGGCCGGTGCCGGTGACGGCGGCGCGGAAGGCGTTGCGGCGCGGGTCGTAGGCGACGGCGGCGGCGAGCAGCGGCGGCGGCACCACCGCCGGCGAGGCGGCCAGCAGGATGCCGGTGCCGGCGGCGACGCGGCCGGTGCCGAACAGGTTGTTCATGGTCAGCGCGCAGATCACCGCGTTGCCGTTGCGGTCCAGCACCGCGAACCCGGCGGAGGCGGGCAGCGGCGGCAAGGTGGCGGCCGGCAGGCCCGGTGCCGCCGCCAGCACGGCGGTCGGACTGCCGCCGCCCTGCCGCCAGCGCGCCGCCACCGCCAGCGCCCGCGCCCCCGCCGCATCCAGTGCCGCCGGATCGCTGCGCAGCGCGTTGAACGCCGCCGCCGCGGCCAGGCCGCCATCCGCCGGCGGCGGCAGGAAGGCGACCATGTCGGTCCCCGCCGGCACCAGCAGCGCCGGCACCTCGGTGGGCAAAGCGCCGCGCAGATCCTCCGCCGACAGCGCGGCCCCGGCGTCGCGCGCCGAGTCGGCGAACACGTGGGCAAGCCCGCCCTGATACAGGTCGCCCACCCCCGCGCGCCGCAGTTGCGACAGCGTCGCGGCCATGCCCGGCTGCACGAAGCGCTGCCCTTCCTGCAACGGCGCGCCGGCGGGGAAGAACACGCTGCGCGCCCCGGAATCGGCGGCCAGCGGCCCGGCCACCACCGACAGGTCGTGCGCCAGCGAGCGGGAGACGGTGACGCCGCTGCGCGCCATGTCCTCCGCGGGACCGAGCAGCGATTCGAACTGGCGGGTGCCGTAGCGGCTGTGCAGCAGGAACAGCCCGCGCGCCAGCAGCGGCACCGCGGCCGGGCGGTCCCCCGCGCCGGGATGCGCCGGGGCGGGCGGGACGAACAGGAATGCCTCCGGCACGCCGTGGTTCGGCCCCTTGCGGTCCGCCCCGTAGGCGAGGCAGGCGCCGCCGCCGCCGAGCCCCGCGCGGGAGGGCAGCGTGACCGACAGGGCGAACCCGACCGCGACCGCCGCATCCGCCGCGGTGCCGCCGGCCGACAGCACTTCCCGCCCGACCAGCGCCGCACTCGGCTCATCGGCAACCACGCTGCCCAGGAAGCCCTTGACGTAGCCCGGCATGCCGTTGGTGGGGCCGGACGGGCCGGCGACGCTGTCCACCGCCTTGCCGAGCGAGCCGCAACCGCCCACGGCCAGTGCCGTCGCGCACAGGACGGCACGGGCCGCCCGCGCTATGCTGCCCGCCATGCCGCCCGAGTTGCCGCCGCTGCGCACCTGTGCCACGCCTCCTCCCTCGCACGGCCGCGGCCGGCGCCCTTCTGCCCACGAGATCGCGATGGGCGACGCCATAGACGCCTTCCACCCACCAGACAACAACCGCCGCGGAGTGCCCGGCCCATGATGCGCCTGCTGCTAGCCCCGATCCTCGCTGCGCTGCTGGCGCTGCCAGTCCGCGCCGCCGAGCCGCCGCCCGCCTTCACCCCGGCGCAGCGGGCGGAAATCGTCGCCATCGTCCGCCAGGCGATGGTGGCCGACCCGTCGATCCTGCGCGACGCCGTGACCGCATTGCAGGAAAGCGAGAGCGCGCATCGCGTCGCCGCCGCCCGCAGCGCGATCGCCGAGGCCGGCCCGGCGCTGACCGCGAACCCCGGCGACCCGGTGGCCGGCAACCCGCACGGCGATGTCACGGTGGTCGAATTCTACGACCTGCGCTGCCCGTACTGCCGCCGCATGATCCCGGCGATCGACGCGCTGCTCAAACAGGACCCGAAGGTGCGGCTGGTCTACAAGGACATCCCGATCCTCGGCCCCGCCAGCGTGCTGGGCGCCCGCGCGGTGCTGGCCGCCCAGCGGCAGGACGGCTACGCCCGGCTGCAATCGCTGCTGATGGCGTCCAACCCGCAATTCACCGAGGCCAGCCTGCATGAGGCCGCCACCCGCGCCGGGCTCGACTGGGACCGGCTGCAGCGCGACATGCACGACCCGGCGGTGGAGGCACGCATCCAGGCCAATCTGGATCTGGCGCGGCAACTGGGCGTGGACGGCACGCCCGCCTTCGTGATCGGCGGGCAATTGCTGCCGGGGGCAATGGAACTGGCCGACCTGCAAGCCGCCGTCGGCGCCGCCCGCGCGGGCAACGCGGCGATGCGGTAGGCGAGCCTACAGCCCCTCCGCCGGGTTGCCGGCGGGGGCACCCAGCGGTGCGGTGGCGCCGGCGTGCCAGGCCTCCAGCGCCCAGCGGACGGAGGGGAAGGCGATCTCCGGCCAGGGGATCGCGTCCCAGGCGAACAGCCGCACCTCCTCGCTTTCCGGGCCGGCGGCGAAGCGGGCTTCGGCATCGGCGAAGCGGGCACGGAAGATCAGTTGCACCTGGCCGATGCGGGTGATGCTGTAGACTGCCAGCAGCCCGTCGAAGGCGATGGTGGCGCGCGCCTCCTCCCACGCTTCGCGGGCGGCCCCCTGCTCGGCGGTTTCGCCGAGTTCCAGGAAGCCGGCCGGCAGGGTCCAGAAGCCGCGGCGCGGTTCGATGGCACGGCGGCAGAGCAGCACCGCTTCCCCCCGCGCGACGACCGAGCCGACGATGATCCGCGGGTTCTGGTAATCGATATGGCCGCAGGTGGCGCACACCATGCGCTCGCGCGTGTCGCCTTCGGGGATCTCACGGACGAAATCGGGCATGGCGGCGAAGGTGCGCCCCGCCCGGGCGGCTTTCAACCCGGCGCGTCAGACCGACAGGTCGAGCAGCGATCCACGCGGCAGCGCGCGGCCCGGTGCGGCGGCCCCCGCCGGCGGGGCGGCGACGGCGCCGGGCGGCCGCGCC
>JAKAZX010000363.1 GCA_021826485.1 Pseudomonadota bacterium
AGGCCGACGGAATAGACGAAGCCGGGGGCGGCGCAGCGCAGATAATCCACCAGCTCGGCGCTTCCGGCGATGTAGCCGCCGCAGGCGCACAGCGTCTTGCTCAGCGTGCCCATCCAGATATCGACGGCACCCGGCGCCACGCCGCAATGCTCGGCAACGCCCCGGCCGCCGGCGCCCAGCACGCCCAGGGCATGCGCCTCGTCCACCATCAGCCAGGCGCCGTGCGCCCGCGTGGTGGCCGCCAGCCCTTCCAGGTCCGGCACGTCGCCGTCCATGCTGTAATGGCCTTCCACCACCACCAGCACCCGGCGGGCGCGCAGGCCGCGCAGCGCCCGCGCCAGCGCCGCCAGGTCGTTGTGCGGGAACGACAGGCGCTGCGCCCCGGACAGTTGCGCGCCCTGCACGATGCTGTTGTGGGCGTAGGCGTCATGCACGATGGCATCGCCCGGGCCGACCAGGCAGCCGATCGTGGTGACGTTGGTGGCATGCCCGCTCACCATCGCCACGCAATCCTCGGCCTCGTACAGCGCGGCCAGCCCGCGTTCCAGCGCCCGATGCACCGGCCGCTCGCCGGACACCAGCCGGCTTGCCGAGACCGACGTGCCGTAGCGGTGCATCGCCGCCTCCGCCGCCGCCAGCACGCGCGGATCGCCGTTGAGGCCGAGATAGTTGTAGGAGACCAGATTGAGCATGCGCCGACCGGCGATCTCGGTCTCCGCCCCGGCCAGCCCGTCATGCGGGCGGAAATACGGGTTCTCGATCTCCAGCACCCGGCTTGCCTCGCGCAGGCGGCGGAGTTCCGCGCGGGTGCCGTCATCGCCCAGCGGCGGGCGCGGCGGCGGCGCGGCGGGCTGGGCCGGACGCTCGGTGCCGCGCTGCGCCAGCCGCTGCAGCAGCGACGCCTTGGCTTCCCCCGACAGTCCGAATGCCTTCATGCGCCCAGTTCCGGCAGCTCCGCGACCACCTCGCCCTCATGCCGCAGGATCGCGGCAAGCAGGTCCTGTTTCTCCTGCGGCGCCGCGGACTGGATCAACTGGCGCAGCCGCGTCGCCATCGCGCGCAGCGTGGTGTCCGCGGTCAGCGCCAGCAGCGGCACCTGCACGCCCAGTTGCGCCTCGACCGCGGTGCGCAGTTCCACCGCCATCAGCGAATCGACGCCGAAGCCGATCACCGGCCGGTCCGCGTCGATCGACGCGGGCGGCAGCTTGAGGATGCCGGCAAGCGATTCGGCCAGCACCTCCAGCAGCAGCGCCAGCGCCTCGTCCGGCGGCAGGTCGGCGATCCGCCCGCGCAGCCGCGCCCCGCCATCGGCGCGCCGCGCCGTGACCGGCATCTCCGACCAGAACGGGCCGGCGAGCCCCGGCAGCCGGCCGCGCAGCTCGCCCCAGGCCACGTCCGCCAGCCCGACCGTCGGTCGGCCGGCCGCCAGCAGCCGCGGCAGCGCCTCCAGCGCCTGCGCCGCGGTCAGGTGGGTGCCGCCGAGCATCCGGCCCAGCATCTCGCCCACCCGCGTCTCCCGCGTCAGATAGCCGGCATCGCCGATCGGCCCCCATTGCACCGCGAGGCCCGGCAACCCTTCCGCCCGGCGGCGCGCCGCCAGCGCCTCCAGCGTCGCGTTGGCGGCGACATAGGCGGCCTGGCCCGGCGTGCCGATCACCGTGGTGACGGAGGAGAACATGACGAACAGCCCGACCTTGTCGTCGCGGGTCAGCCGGTCGAGCGCCAGGGCGCCGGCCAGCTTCGGCCGCAGCACCGCGCCGAACCGCGCCGCGTCCAGGTCGGACAGCCTGGCGTCGTCCAGCACCATCGCCGCGTGCAGCACCGCCCCGATCGGCCCCATGCTGCGGCGGATGAAGGCCAGCACCTGGGAAAGCTGCGCCTCGTCGGCGATGTCGCAGGCGAACGCCCGTGCTTCGACGCCGGCAGCGGCGAACTCCGCCAGCGCCGCCGCCGCCCCCGGCGTCTCCGCCCCGCGGCGGCCCAGCAGGGCGAGTTTGCGGGCGCCGTGCTGCACCAGCCACCGCGCCGTCGCCAGCCCGAAGCCGGACAGCCCGCCGGTGACGATCTGCACGCCCGCCGGCACGGTGAACGCCGCCGGCGCCGGGGGTGAAGCGGTCGGCCCCGGATGCAGCACCAGCTTGCCGATATGGCCGGAGGATTGCAGCAGCCGGAACGCATCCACCGCGTCGGCGAAGGCGAAGCGGCGATACGGCAGCGGGCGCAGCTTGCCCTCGGCCAGCAGGCCGGTGACCTCGTCCAGCACGGCGCGGCCGAGTTCCGGGCGGCGTGCCACCAGTTCGTCGGTATCCACCGCGAAATAGGCCGCGTTGTGGCGCAGCGGGCGGATGCCGACGGCGGTGTTGCGATACAGGTCGCGCTTGCCGATCTCGATGAACCGGCCGAACGGGCGCAGCAGCTTCAGGCTCTGCTGCATCAGCTCGCCGCTCAGCGAGTTCAGCACGACATCGACGCCGGCCCCGCCGGTCGCTGCCAGCACGTCCTCCGCGAAGCCGGGGCTGCGGCTGTCGAACACGCCGGCGACGCCCAGTTGCGCCAGCAACTGCCGCCGCGCCGGGGCGCCGGCGGTGGTGAACACCTCCGCCCCGCGGTCCAGCGCGTACTGGATCGCCGCCAGGCCGACGCCACCCGCCCCGCCGTGGATCAGCACCCGTTCCCCCGGCGCCAGCCGGGCGAGGTGGCCGAGCGCATAGACGACGGTCATGAAGGCGACCGGGATGGTCGCGCCGGCGGCGAAATCGATCCCGTCCGGCAGCCGCATGACGCCGTTGGCCGGCGTCACGACATCGGTCGCCAGCGCCGCCGGGGCCACCGCGATCACCCGGTCGCCGGGGGCGAAATCCGCCACCCCCTCGCCCACCG
This sequence comes from Pseudomonadota bacterium, assembly GCA_021826485.1. Taxonomy (GTDB): domain Bacteria; phylum Pseudomonadota; class Alphaproteobacteria; order Acetobacterales; family Acetobacteraceae; genus JAFKFJ01. The sequence continues at coordinate 2,881 of JAKAZX010000363.1, forward strand.
CCGTCACCGTGCCGGCGCATTCCAGCCCGAGCGAGGGGCCGCTGAACCCGTCCAGCAGCGCCTCGTCCGGCAGCAGGCCCTGCGCCCACATCACGTCGCGGAAATTCAGCGCGACCGCGGCGACGGTAATCGCCACCTCGCCAGGGCCGGGCGCGCGCGGGGCGAACGGCAGCCAGGCGAGCGAGCCGATCAGCCCGGGCCGCATCACCTCCAGCCGGCGCGGGCCGGTCAGCAGCGGCGCCGGCGGCATGCCGTGGCGCAGCCGCGGCACCAGCCGCCCGCCCGGCGTCCACCAAGCCTCCGGCTCGTCGTCCGGCTGCGCAACCTCGGTCAGCACCCGCTCCGCCGCCGCCTCGGGCGGCAGGGCGGGGTCGAGCGCCAGCGTGCGGCAGTCCAGCCCCGGCCATTCGTTCGCCACCACCCGGCGCAGCCCGGCCAGGGCGGCGGGCAGGATCGCCTCCTCCGGCGTGCCGCGGCTGACCAGCCACAGCCGCGCGCCGGTGCGCGACTGGCCGAGTGCGGCGGCGATGCCGGCCAGCAGTTCGGCCAGCATTTCCGCCCAGTCCGCCTCCGCCGCCACCGGCGGGACCAGGATCAGCGTCACCTGCCGCTCGATCTGCGCGACGGCGCGCAGCGATTCGCCCAGCGCCTCGATCGGCAGCAGCCGTGGCGCCGCCTGCCGCGCCGCAAGCGCGGTCGCCAGCGGATCGTCGGGGGCGGTGAACACGACGAACTCGCCCGCCTCGATCGCCGCCGCCGGCTTCGCCGCCGCCACCGCCGCGATCAGCGCGACCGGCCAGATCGGCGTCGGCAGGACGCGCGCCGCCGCCTCCGGCGCCCCGGCGCCGCGCAGCAGCGCGCACCACTCCTCGGGCGCCTGCACCGCCGGCGCATCCTCCCCGCTCGCCGGGCCGAACAGCAGCGCGGCGGTGCGGCTTTCCGCCGGCTCCGCGGTCAGCAGCAGGCCGCCCGGCGCGACCAGATCGAGCAGCCCCTCCGGCGCCGCGCGCAGGGCCCCCGGCGCGCTCAGCGCATACAGGCCGAGGACGATGTCGAAGGCTTGCCGGTGCGCCGCCCCCAGCGCGCTCCGGCTCAGGGTGGTCAGGCCGGGCACCGCCTCCCGCAGCGGTTGCAGGGCGGCGGCGGCCTCGGCGGTTGCGGCGAGCGCGACCAGCCGCAGCTTCAGGCCCCGCCCGTCCGCCCAGGCGGTCAGTTCGCGCAGCAGCGCCGCACCGGGCATGCCGGCGACGGCGACGCGCAG
>JAKAZX010000364.1 GCA_021826485.1 Pseudomonadota bacterium
GCCGGAACCGGCCGAGCGGCATCGCTGGACGGATGGCGCGGCACGGCTGCCGCCCGAACTGGCGCGGCGCCTGCCGGCGGGCGCGCCGATCGCGATCGAGGTCAGCGGGACGCTGCCGTACCCGCTCGCCTGACCGTCACTGGACGCCCAATGTCACCGCGTTGGACAAGGAACCCAGAATAACCAGCGTCATTGCGACCCGCAGGCGAAGCAATCCAGGCCCGTCGCACTGTCGGCGCCCGGCTGGATTGCTTCACTTCGTTCGCAATGACGCGGATGCTCGCTCGCAATGACGCGGATGGTCACAGGTAGTACTCCGCCAGCGGCGCGAATCCGTTGAACCGTTGGCTGGCATAGGTGGTGACATAGGCGCCGGTCGCGTGCAGCTCCACCCGGTCGCCGCAGCCGAGCGCCAGCGGCAGGCGGTAGTTGCTGCGCTGATACAGCACGTCCGCCCCGTCGCAGGTTGGGCCGGCCACCGCCACGGGACCGTTGGCACCGCCGTCATGCGGGGTGGTGATGCGGTAGCGGATCGCCTCCCCCTCGGTTTCCGCGAGCCCGCCGAAGCGGCCGATATCCAGATAGACCCAGCGCACCGGATCGTCCTGCGTGCGGCGGCTGACCAGCACCACCTCGGCGCTGACCACGCCGGCATCGCCGACGATGAAGCGCCCCGGCTCGACCAGCGTCTCGGGCAGGTCGTTGCCGAACGCGCGCGTCATCGCGCCCATGATCGCATCGGCGAAGGCGTCGATGCCGGGCACCTCGTCCCGGTAGCGCACCGGGAAGCCGCCGCCCAGGTTGACCATGCGCAGCTTGACGCCGGCATCGCGCAGATCGGTGAACAGCATCGCCACCTTGCCGATGGCAAGCTGGTAGCTGGCCGGGTCGGTCTGCTGGCTGCCGACATGGAACGACAGGCCGTACGGGTCGAGGCCGAGTTCCCCCGCGCGCAGCATCAGCGCCCGCGCGGTCGCGACATCGGTACCGAACTTGCGCGACAGCGGCCAGTCGGCGCCGGCATTCTCCACCATGATGCGGCAATAGACGCGGCTGCCCGGGGCGTGGCGCGCCAGCTTCTCCAGCTCCTCGATCGAATCGAACGCGAACAGTGAGACGCCGGCCTGGTGGGCGCGGGCGATGGCGGACACCTTCTTGATCGTGTTGCCGTAGCTGATCGCGGCGGGTGTGGCGCCGGCGGCGAGGCAGGCGTCGATCTCCTCCGCGCTCGCGGCATCGAAGCGGCTGCCGAGCGTGACCAGCCGCTCCAGCACCTGCGGCGCCGGATTCGCCTTGACGGCATAATAGATGCGCGCCAGCGGCAGCGCCGCGCGCAGCGTGCGGAAGTTCTCCGCGACACGATCGACATCGAACACCAGGCACGGCGTTGCCGGCTGCTGTTCGGACAGAAAACGGGCGACCTTTGGAGTCATCGCTCGCGCTCTCCCCGGTTAGGACGCCCGCCTGAACCAGACGACGGGCGCAGTTGCGAAACGGTCGAACGAACCAGCGACCAAACGAAATGTCCCGGCGCGGCGGCCGGGACCCGGATTGCCAGAACGCTTGACGTCGTTGCGTAACCCCAGGGGCCAGAGGCACGTGCGTTGCTGCGTGAGGGGCCACATAAGACCCCTCCCCCCCATGCGCAAGCGGTAATTTGCGTCTGGGCAACTCGCTCTCGTGTGCTTGCGTTCCGCCGCCATCCCGCTTCGAGGCTGCATTCCTGCCATGCCCGAGTCGCCCCGCACGTTTCCGGCGCCTGTCCCGCCCCTGCATGGCGGCGGGGCGGCCGCCGGCGCGTCGCCGGACGCGCTCGGCCGGAACGCGCACCGGCCGGCGCACATCCCCTGGCGCGGCTGGCGGCAGGTGCTGCGCCGCACGCTGCGGGAGGTGAGTTCGGATCAGGTCTCGCTGATCGCGTCGGGCTGCGCGTTCTGGGCGACGCTATCGCTGTTCCCGGCGATCAGCATGGTGGTGTCGCTGTACGGGCTGGTGTTCGACCCGCAGACGGTCGAGCCGCAGCTCGACAATATCCGCCGCCTGCTGCCCGCCCCGGCCTTCGCGCTGATCGCCGAGCGGGTGCGCACGCTGGTCTCCCACCCCAGCGCGACGCTCGGCGTCTCGCTGCTGATCAGCACCGCGGTGGCACTCTGGAGCGCCTCGACCGGCACGAAGTCGCTGCTGTCCGCGCTCAACCTCGCCTATGGGGAGAAGGAGCAGCGCGGCTTCCTGCGCTTCCAGGCGATCGGCCTGCTGATGACGCTCGGCGCGATCCTCGGCGGCATCCTCGGGCTCGCGAGTCTGGTGCTGCTGCCGGCGGTGATCTCCTTCCTCGGCCTGTCGGCGCATGCCAAGGGGCTGCTGCGCTTCGGCTCGCTCGGAATGCTGATCCTGTTCGTACTGATGGCGCTGTCGGTGCTGTACCGGTTCGGCCCGTCGCGGCGGGTGGCGCGCTGGCACTGGATCACGCCGGGATCGGCCGTGGCGACGGTGCTGTGGCTGATCGCCTCGGTCGTGTTCTCGTACTACGTGCAGCACGTCGCCAGCTACGATGCGACCTACGGGCCGCTCGGCGCGGTCGCCGGCATCATGATGTGGTTCTGGGTGACCGTCTATGCGGTGCTGCTGGGGGCCGAACTGAACGCGGAGCTGGAATTGCAGACCGCGCAGGACACGACCGAAGGCGGACCGCGCCCGATGGGCGAGCGCGGTGCCTTCGTCGCGGACCACGTGGCCGAGGAGTAGCGGCTACTCCGCCGCCGGCGGCACGGCGTTCGGCTGAAAGGGCAGCGGGCGGGCCGGGCGGACGAACCGCACCACGCGGCTCTGCTTGAGCGGCAGGCCGAGCCGCTGCAACGTCGTCCACAGCACCGCGACGCTGACCGAGACGCCGTGGACCTCCAGCAGCCAGGCGCGCAGCCGGTGCAGCGTGGCATCCGGCTGCGCCGCCACCTCGGCGCGCAGCGCGTCGTAATAGGGAGCGAGCTTGGGGGTGGGCCGGTTGGCGGGCGCCCGCGGCCCGGTTTCTCCGGTCAGGCGCCGGCGCGCCTGCGCCTTGTAGATCCAGCTCAGGCTGACGCCGAACAGCGCCGCCACCTCGCGCACCGCCATGCCGCCGTCGAGCGCCCCCAGCACCCGCTCGCGCATGTCCTGCGAGTAGGGCTGGCCTTGTCGTCTGCTCATGTTGGACCTCCGGTTTTGCAGCCGGAGTCCTATGAATCACAACATGATGCCGTTCCGGAATCCCTTTATTAACTATTTTGCGGAAGTGTCCATTACGCCCCAGCGAAGAGCAGGGAAGCCGAACGGATGGCGAAATGGATCATCAGCGCTGCGGTGAGCAGCTTCACCGCGATCCCCCAGGCGCGGCCGGAGGTGCGGGTGCGCAGCAGCACCACCGCGGCGGACCAGACGATGCCCCAGGTCAGCGCGCCGGCGATCACGGCGGCGACCATCACCAGGATCGCGGCGAAGCCGGCGCCGCTGAGTTCCGGCCGGCCGACCGCCGCCAGCCAGAAGGCGACATTCCACGGGCTGGTGAGCGCCATCGTCGCGCCCAGCAGGTAGCCGGCCCGCCGGCCGTCGAACCGGCCGGACGGCGGCGGTGCGGCGGGCAGGGTGCACAGGTCGCGCCACGCGCCGCGCAGGAACACCGCGGCCAGCGCCAGCAGCAGGACGACGCTGACCACGCCGAGGGCGGCGTGCATCGCGGGGCCGGTGAACAGTACGCCGATGCCGAAGGCGACCAGCAGCGCCCACAGCGCATCCCCGCTGGCCGCCCCCAGCAGCAGCGCCAGCCCGGCGCGGAAGCCACGCGCCAGACAGCGGCGGGCGATCTCGGCATTGATCGGTCCGGGCGGCCAGGCGACCGACCAGCCGAGCAGGAAGCCGGTGCCGAGCAGGGCCGGCAGGGAGACTTGGGTCAGGCCGGCACCTCGTCCAGCAATTCGCGCAATTCGCCGAGCCAGGGTTCATAGCGCCGCCAGCGCTCGACGGAACTGGCATAGACCGGGCGGCGCGCCTGATAGACGCTGGCGGTGTGAACCACCCGCCGGTTCGCCTCCGGCGCCAGGCAGGCGGCGTCCCATTCCAGCCCGGCGAAATCCACCAGTCGGCGGGTTTCCGCCTCGC
>JAKAZX010000365.1 GCA_021826485.1 Pseudomonadota bacterium
GCGCGCTCGCGCTGCTGGAGGAGGTGCGCATCCCCGATGCCGCCCGCCGCCTGCACGACTATCCGCACCAGTTCAGCGGCGGCATGCGCCAGCGGGTGATGATCGCGCTGGCGCTGGCCTGCGACCCCGCGCTGCTGCTGGCCGATGAGCCGACCACCGCGCTCGACGTGACCATCCAGGCGGAGGTGCTCGGCCTGCTGGCGGAGGCGCGGCGGCGGCACGGCACGGCGATGCTGTTCATCACCCACAATCTCGGCGTGGTGGCGCAGATCGCCGATCGGGTCGCAGTGATGTACGCCGGGCAGATCGTCGAGCAGGCGACGGTGGCGGCGATCTTCGCCGCGCCAGCGCACCCCTACACCCGCGCCCTGTTCGCCGCGATCCCGGACCTGGAGCGCGACGACCAGACGCTCGCCGCCATTCCCGGCCGCGTGCCGCCGCTCGATGCCATGCCGGCGGGCTGTCGCTTCGCCCCCCGCTGCCCGCTCGCCCGCGCCGGCTGCGAGCGCCCGCAGGCGCTGGCGGAGGTCGCCGCCGGCCACGCGGTGCGCTGCCACGTCGCAAGTGGCGTTGAGCCGTCCTGAGCTTCGGTGCAGGATCGCGGATCAGGATCGAGGAGAGCAGGACATGCGGACGGCGGTTTTGGCGCTGGCGGTGCTGGCGGGCGGGGCGACGGCGGCGATGGCGGCGCCGAAATCGACGCTTTCGATCGCCTCCACGGCGCAGGATGTCGGCCAGCTCGACCCTGATTTCGCCACCGGAACGCCAGACCGCGTCGCGGTCGGCTGGATCTTCAACGGGCTGGTGCGGTTCAAGCCGGGCAGCATGAACCCCGCCGATATCGAGCCCGATCTGGCCGAAAGCTGGGAGAGCAGCGCCGACCAGTTGACCTGGACATTCCACCTGCGCCACGGCGTGCAGTTCCATGCCGGCTTCGGCGAGCTGACCGCCGACGACGTGGTGTTCAGCCTGACCAAGGCGGCGAACGCCAAGACCTCTGCCTTCGCCGCCGATTTCGCGCCGGTCGCCTCGGTCGAGGCGGTCGATCCGTACACCGTGCGCATCGTGCTGAAGCAGCACGTGCCGTCGCTGCTCGGCCTGGTCACCAACTATTCCGGTGGCTACATCCTCTCGCGCAAGGCGTACGAGAAGCGCGGTGCGGATTTCACCCGCGCGCCGGTCGGCACCGGGCCGTTCGCCGTCGCTTCCATCACCGCCGGACAGTCGATGACGCTGGTGGCCAACGACGCCTATTTCCGCGGCAAGCCGCAGGTGCGCGGCATCGTCTATCGCTTCATGCCGTCCGATGCCTCGCGCGAGCTGGCGTTCCGCTCCGGCGAGCTCGATCTGGCACCCGGCGTGCAGGATCAGGTGTGGATCAAGCGGATGAAGGCCGTGCCGCACACCGTCATCGACGTGTTCCAGCCCGGCGAATTGTCAGAGCTCAACCTCAACGTCACCGTCAAGCCGCTCGACGACATCCGCGTGCGCCAGGCGATCGCCTATGCGGTGGACCGGCAGGAATTGCAGCGCTGGAAGGGCACCGAAGTCGCGCGCGCGCCGATCAGCGTGATCCCGGACGGCCAGCTCGGCACCGTGGACGCGCACCTGCTGCCGCACGACACCGCCAAGGCGAAGCAGTTGCTCACCGAGGCCGGCTATCCCAATGGGCTGACCATCAAGGTGATTCACACGCAACTGGCCGAGATGATGGCGCAGATGCAGGTGGTGCAGGCGCAGTTGCGGCGCGCCGGCATCACGCTGGACATCCAGCCGGTGGAGCATGCCACCTATCACAAGATGATCCGCCAGGACCTGAGCCCGATCGTGTTCTACGACGCGGCGCGCTTCCCGGTGGCCGACATCTACCTGTCGCAGTTCTTCCACTCGAACAGCATCGTCAAGACGCCCGGCGCGGTCGCCAATTTCAGCCACTGCACCGTCGCCGACAAGGAGATCGACGCGGCGCGCGTCGCCACCGACGCGCAGGCCCAGCTTGCCGACTGGGCGGAGGCGCAGCGCAAGATCGCCGCCGCGGTGTGCGCGGTGCCGCTGATCGAGGTGGAACAGGTCTGGGTGCAGCACGACGACGTCGATCTGGGCTATGACCTGCAAGGGTCGCTCTCGCTCGGACCGCTGGTGACGGAGCAGACGCACTTCAAGTGATCCGCTTCGCCCTGCGCCGCCTGCTGGCGGCGGTGCCGACGCTGTTCGCGGTGCTGACGCTGGTGTTCGTGATCGTGCGGGTGATCCCGGGCGATCCCGCCTACGCCATCCTCGGCGACCGCGCGACGCCGGAGGCGGTGGCGGCGCTGGATGCGCGGCTCGGACTCGACCGGCCGCTGGTGGTGCAATACGTGGTGTTCCTCCGCCGTGTGCTGTCCGGCGATCTCGGCGTCAGCATGGCGACCAGCGAGCCGGTGCTGCACGAGATCGCAACCGCGGTGCCGCCGACGCTGGAACTCACCGCCGCCGCCATGCTGATCGGCGTCCTGATCGGCGTGCCGGCGGGCGTCTATGCGGCGCTGCACCGCAACCGCACCATCGACATCCTGGCCCGCCTGCTGTCACTGATCGGACTGTCGTTCCCGGTGTTCGTCTCCGGCATCTTCCTGCTGCTGGCCTTCGCCGTGGAATGGCACGTCTTTCCGGTGCTCGGCGATCTGGCGCCGGGCGACACGCTGGGCAATCTGCGCAAGCTGGTGCTGCCGGCGATCACGCTGGGGCTGGTGATGTCGGCCTATGTGATCCGGGTCACCCGCAGCGCCATGTTGCAGATTCTCGGCGAGGACTACATGCGCACCGCGCGCGCCAAGGGCCTGCCGCGGCGGCGCGTGATCTGGCGGCATGGCCTGCGCAACGCGGCGCTGCCGGTGGTGACGGTGGTCGGCCTCTATGTCGGCATCCTGCTCGGCAATTCCGCACTGACGGAGATCGTGTTCAGCCGGCCGGGCCTGGGCAGCGTCATCGTTGCGGCGCTGAATGCGCGCGACTATACCATGTTGCAGGCACTGCTGGTCGTGTACTGCCTGCTGATCGTGCTGGTGAACCTGCTGACCGACATCATCTACGGCATCGTCGATCCGCGAGTGCAGCAGGGCTAGGCGCGGCGCAAACCGGGGGAGCGACATGGGCACGGCGGATTTCATCATCGTCGGCAGCGGCATCAATGCGCTGGTGGCGGCCGCACTGCTCGGGCGCAAGGGCCATCGGGTGCTGCTGCTGGAACGCAACGCGCAGATCGGCGGCTGCCTGCGGACGGAGGCGATCACCGAACCCGGGTTCATCCACGACGTGATGGCCACCACCTTCGTCCTGTTCATCACCGGCCCGGCCTATGCCGAACTTGGCGAGGAACTCGGCCGTCGCGGCGTCGCCTTCGCGCACAGCGCGACGCCGACCGGCGTGCTGCTGCCGGACGGGCGCAGCGCCGTGCTGCACATGGACCGCGCCGCCAATGTCGCGGCATTCGATGCGCTCGCCGCCGGTGACGGCGCGGCGTTTTCGGGTGCGATCGACGCGATGGGTGGCGATCTCAACCTGATCTTCGCGCTGCTCGGCGGCACGCTGTGGTCGCGCGCCACCGCGAAGCTGCTGCTGCGCGAGGCGTGGCGGCGCGGCCTGCGCAACCTGGCCGGCTTCCTTGGCGAATCGCTCGGCACCGCGCGCGCCTGGCTGGAAACCACCTTCGCGGCGGAGGAGATACAGGCGCTGTTCGCGCCCTGGGTCCTGCATACCGGCCTGGGGCCGGAGAGTGCCTATTCCGGCCAGATGGCCCGCGTGATCGCGTTCGCGCTGGAAGTGGCGGGCGCGCCGATCGTGCAGGGCGGCGCGGCGCGGCTGCTCGATGCGTTCGCCGGCCTGATCCGCGACCAGGGCGGCAGCATCCGCACCGGCGCTGATGTCGCGCGCATCCTGCGCGACGAGACATCGGGTGCCGCGCGCGGCGTACGCCTCGCGGACGGGGAGGAGATTGCCGCCCGGCGCGGCGTGATCTGCTCGGTCACGCCGACGCAGCTTTACGGCAGGCTGCTCGATCCGTCCGCGCTGCCCGCGGACATTGCCGATGGCGCAAGGCGGTTCCGCTACGGCAAGGGCAACATGCAGCTCCACTACGCGCTC
>JAKAZX010000366.1 GCA_021826485.1 Pseudomonadota bacterium
AGCGGGCGGGCTGCACCGATGTCATCTCGCTGTCCGCCGTCGGCAGCCTGCGGGAGGAGCTGCCGCCCGGGCATTTCGTCATCGTCGATCAGTTCATCGACCGCAGCTTCGCCCGCGAGAAAAGCTTCTTCGGCCCCGGCTGCGTCGCTCATGTCTCGATGGCGCATCCGGTTTGCCCCCGCCTCGGCGACGCGGCCGAGGCATCGGCCCGCCGGCTCGGCCTGCCGGTGACGCGCGGCGGGACCTATCTGGTGATGGAGGGGCCGCAATTCTCCACCAAGGCCGAGAGCGCGCTGTACCGAAGCTGGGGATGCAGCGTGATCGGCATGACCAACATGCCGGAAGCCAAGCTCGCCCGCGAGGCGGAGCTTTGCTACGCGACCGTCGCGATGGTCACCGACTACGATTGCTGGCATCCCGAGCATGACCACGTGACCGTCGACATGGTGGTCAAGGTATTGTTCGAGAATGCCGCCCGCGCGCGGGCGCTGGTGCGGGATCTGGTGCCGGTGATCGGCGCGCCCCGCGGCCCGTGCCCCGCCGGCTGCGACCGCGCGCTGGAATACGCCATCATCACCGCGCCGGAGCGGCGCGACCCCGACCTGATGGCCAAGCTCGACGCCGTCGCGGCGCGGGTGCTGCCGGCCGGCTAGATTCGGCCGAGCACCAGCAGCACGATCACGACCAGCAGCACGAGTCCCAGCCCGCCGGACGGGTAGTAGCCCCAGCCGGCGCTGTACGGCCAGGTCGGCAGGGCGCCGAGCAGCAGGATGATGAGGATGATGAGCAGAATGGTGCTCATGGGCGGCTGACCCTTCCGGTCTGTGAACGACACCATGAACGCTGCGGCCGGCGGGGGGTTCGCGCCCCCGCCGGCCTGTGATCCCGCAGCCGCTCAGTCGGTCAGCCCTTGAGATGCTCGTCGAAGAACGCCAGCGTGCGCTGCTGCGCCAGGTCGTTCGCCGTCTGGCTGAAGCTGCCCCGCTCGTCGCAGCCGAAGCCGTGGCCGGCGCCGGGATAGACATACACCTGCACGCCCGGCTGGGCGGCGCGGATCGCCGCCACGTCGCTCATCGGGATGCCGCCGTCCTGCTCGCCGAAATGCATCTGCACCGGGCAGTGTGGCACCTCCGTCCGGGTCGCCGCGATGCCGCCGCCGTACCAGCAGGACGCGCCCTTGAACTGCGTCGTGCGGGTCGCCCCCCACCACGCGACGGTGCCGCCCCAGCAATAGCCGACGATGCCCAGCGGCTTGCCGCCCAGCGCGCGGGCCGCCGCCTCGACATCGGCCATGGCGCCGGCGTCCGGCACCTTGCCGCGCAGTTCCCGCCCTTCGGCGATCGCCTCCGGCGTGTAGCCGAGTTCGATGCCGGGCTTCACGCGGTCGAACAGCGCCGGCGCGATCACCGCGAAGCCATGCGCCGCGAACCGCTCGCACACCGCGCGGATATGCCCGTTCACGCCGAAAATCTCCTGCACCACCACCAGCCCGCGTGCGGCATCGTCCGGCCCGCTGCGCCAGGCGTTCAGCCGGTGCCCGTCGCTCGCCGTCAGCGTGATGTTGCTGCCCATCGCTCACTCTCCCTCGGTCGGTTGGCCTTGCGTCGGTCGGCCGGTCGCCGCAGCATCCGCCGATGGGCGAGATCGTCAACCTCCGGCGGGTGAAGAAGCAGCGGGCGCGCGACGCGGCGGCCTCGGCGGCGGCGGAGAACCGCGCCCGCCACGGCCGCAGCAAGACCGAGCGTGAGGCCGCGCGGCTGGAGCAGGACCGCGCCCGCCGCGCCCTGGACGGCGCCCGGCAGGAGGATGAACCGGCGCAACCGTAAGTAGAAGTGTTTGCGCTTTCGACTCGCATTCTAGGCGAAATGATGCGATAGCGTATCCGGCGCGGCAGAGCGGGACGGGGCGGATGACGACCACGGTGACATGGGCCGGCGGGACCGGCGACTGGTCCAACGCGCTCGCCTGGTCGGATTTCGCCGTCCCCGGCGCCGGCGATGTCGTGGTGATCGCATCCGGCACGGTGACGCTGGACGGCGCCCAGGCGGCGCAGGACATCACGGTGGACACCGGCGCGACGCTGGACGTGGCCGGCACGCTGGCGCTGGGCGGCACGATCCTCGGCGCCGTCGCGCCGGAGGCCGGCGGCACGATCAGCGGCGGCACGATCGACGGCGGCCCGCTGCTGGCCGACGGCGGGGCGCTGCTCGGCGTCACGCTGGCGGGCGCGCTGGCCGGCAATCAGATCGGCAACCTCGCCATCGACCCGGCCACCGCCGCGTCCCTCACCGCGCCGATCCAGGTTTCCGGGACTCTGACGCTGGAACCGGGCAGCTACGCGGCGGCGACGTTCACGCTCGACCCGACCGTGGCCCCGGCGATGCCCGTGCTGGCGGGCGGCGCCGGCGTGGTGACGCTGGATTCAGGCGTGGTGATCGAAACCGGCGCCGCCGTCCTCGCGGCCGGAACCATGATGCCGGGCTACATCGCCGTCCCGACGCTGTCCGGCGACTTCGTCAATGACGGTACCATCCAGGGCGATATCGGCCTGGCCATCGACGGCACGGGGTTCAGCAACCAGGGCACGCTGTCCTTCGTGCCGGTCAGCGTCAGCGAGACCGTCTTCATTCCTCACGACGACCAGATATGGAACCAGTCGGCCGGACCGACGGTCGAGATATCGTCGGGGAGTTTCGAGAACGCGGGCATGATCGCCCTCAGCGGCGGCACGCTGGTCCTCGGCGGCGCCAGCGTGGCCAACAGCGGCATGATCGCGCTCACCGACTCGACGACGCAGACCTACACCGGCCAGACCATCGACGTGCTGCCGCTGACCACCGAAATCGTCGTCACCGCACCGGACTTCGTCAATACCGGAACGATCAGCGCCGACCTGATCGACTTCACCGGCTCGCTCTCCCCCGCCGTGCTCGGGCATATCAGCGGTGCCCTGCGGTTCGACGGCACGCTCGATCTGGGCGGCGGCACTTTCGACGCCTCCGCCTTCAACGGCGTGACCATCGACGGGCTGGTCGAGAACGGCACGCTGAAGGCCGGCACCGGCACGCTGGCCCTGGCGGGCGCGACGCTGGACAACGTGGCGATCGCGCCGGGCGGCGTTGTGCAGGCGACCGGGCCGATCGAATGGATCGGCGTGCCGGTCGGCGCAGGCCAGTTCACGCTCGATGCCGTCACCACCGAACTCGCGCTGGCGGCGGCGACCAGCCTGAGTGCGTTCTCGATCACCGCCGGCGCCGCCGGGGTCGCCGACACGCTGGCGCTGCTCGGCGGCACCGTTACGCTCGCCAACAGCTCTGCGCTCACGCTCGCCGCCGGAACCCTGGACGTGACCGGCCCCGGCACGCTGGAGGATGACGGCGGCATCACCGTCAGCGGCGGTCTGCTCGATGTCGCGGCCCTCACCGGCAGCGGCAGCATCACCGTGGCGGCCGGCGCGACGCTGGCGGTGGGAACGCTCTCCGGCAGCATCACGGTCACGCTCGACGCCGGGGCGCGGGTGAGCATCACCGCGCTCTCCGGCGCGCCGACCCTGGACTATGCCGGCCGGGCGCTGGTGGCGCTGCCGGGCACCGGCGCGCTGCCGGTGACGCTGCAGAATCTCGGCTCGGGCGATCTGGTCGATTTCGTCGCCGTCTCCAGCACGCCGGACGGGCTGTTCGGCACCGGGGGCGCGGCGCAGTCCGGCGGCACGCTGGACGTGACCGGCGCCTCCGGCGACACGGCGAAGGTGCCGCTGGCGCTGCCGGCCCCCGCGATCGGCTTCTCCGTGACCACCGACCCGACCGGCGGCACGCTGGTCACCGCCGCCTGCTACCGGGAGGGGACGCGCATCGCGACCGCGCGCGGTGCCGTGCCGATCGAGCGGCTGCGGCGGGGCGATCTGGTCCGCACCATGTCCGGCCGGTTGCGGCCGGTGCGCTGGCTCGGCCGCCGCCACATCGACTGCCGCCGCCACCCGCGGCCGGACGAGGCGTGGCCGGTGCGCATCGCCGCCCATGCCATCGCTCCCGGCCGCCCGGCGCGCGACCTCTATCTGTCGCCCGACCATGCGGTGCTGCTGGATGGCGTCCTGATCCCGGTACGCTACCTGCTC
>JAKAZX010000367.1 GCA_021826485.1 Pseudomonadota bacterium
CTGGTCAGCGACTACGCGAGCGGCGCGCCGCTGGCGGTGCTGGACGGGGATGAGATCACCCTGCTGCGCACCGCCGCCATGTCCGCCGCCGCCGCGGCCTGCATGGCGCCGCCGGCGCCGCGCGTGATCGGGCTGGTCGGCTGCGGCGCGCAGGCGCCGGCGCATCTGGCGGCGTTCCATGACCTCTATCCCGGCCTGACCCGTGCGCTGCTGGTCAGCCGCAGCCGCGCCTCCGCCGAGCGGGTGGCCGGCCTCGCCCGGGCGCGCGGCCTCGCCGCCGAGGTGCTGGACGATGCGGCCCCGCTGCTGGAAGCGGCCGATCTGGTGGTAAGCTTGGTTCCCGGGGCGCCCGGGCTGCGCCCGTTCCTGGACGCGCGGCAGATGCGGCCGGTCGCCTTCGCCGCCGCGGTCGATACCGGCCGGAGCTGGCTGCCGGACAGCTTCCCGGCCTTCGACCTGCTGGCGACCGACAGCCTGGCGCAGTCGCAGGCGCCCTACGACGTGGCCGGCAACCCAGTGACGACCGCGCGGTTCGGCAACGACCTCGTGCATCTGGCGGGAACCGACCGCCCGGTGGCGCCGGATGCGCGGTCGTTGTTCTGCTTCCGCGGCTTCGCCATCGCCGATCTGGCGCTCGCCGCCCTGGTGCTGGACAGGGCGCGCGCCGCCGGGCGGGGCCTGCGCCTGGAGCGATGAGGGTCGCCGTCCGTCAGTCACGCTCCAGCCGCGCGCGCAGCGCCGCCATCGCGGCATGCGCCGCCGGCAGGTCATCGAGCGGAAATCCGTCCGCGAGCGAGGGGTCGGCGGCGCGGATCGCCGCGTGCAGGCGGCCGGTGTAGCGCGCGCGCCGCCCTTCCAGCACCAGCCCGTTCTCCGCCTCGAAGCGGGCGTTCCATGCCACCGCCGCCGCCTGCGTCACGCCGGGCGGCAGGTCCAGATGCAGCGCCGCACCGTCCCAGCGCACCGGATAGCCGCCGGGCAGCCCGTGCGGGCCGGGCACATGGCCCTGCCACGGCAGGCCGTGCGCGATCGCCAGCGCCAGCGGCGCGGCGGAGGCGCCCGAAAGCTCGATCGCAGGCTCCGGCGTCAACTGGATGTCGGCGAAGCGGGCGAACACGTCCGCCAGTTCCGCCCCGTCCAGCCACACCCGCGGCGGTGTGCCGCCACGTCCCTCCGGCGGCGCGCGCCAGGCCGCGAGTTGCTGGTAATGTGCCAGCACGCGCAGCCGCGCGGCGGCGCCTTCCTCGGCCAGCGCGCCGGCAAAGGCATTGGCCAGGATTGCGACATTGCCGACGCCGCACAGCACCGGCAGCCCCGCCGCGACCACCAGTCCGTTGACCACATCGGGGAAGCAGCCGTTCAGCAGATGAACATTGCCACCCGCATCGCGCGCGGCGGCGGCGACCGCGCAGGTGACGACCGACTGGAAGATGGCGGTGGCACTCAGCCCGCCCTCCGCGACCAGCGCCGACCAGCCGGTGCGGCGCCCGGCGATCACCGCGCCGGCCTGCGCCGAGGCCGCCTGCACCACCACGCGCGGGCGCCACTGCGCCAGCAGCGCGGCGGCGGCGCCGTCGGCCAGCAGATCGACGCTTGCGGTCGCGAAGCGCGCCGGGGTCGCGAACAGCGCGGCCCGCCCGCGCGCCGCGGTCTGCACCCAGGCGAGCCGCCGTGGATCGCGCGCCGCCACCAGCACGCGCGTCGGGCGCTGCGCCGTCGCGGCCAGATCGAAGGCGATGCGCGCCGCGAACGGGCCGCTGCCCAGCAGCAGGATATCGACCGGCTCGGTCATCCCGTTACCCTCGGCAGGACGTGAAACGACATCGACCGCGCGGCCGCGCACAGCATCGGCGCGAACCGCGCCTCCGCCGCTTCCGGCGCGATGCGCAGGCGCGCGACGGAAATGCTGACCGCACCGACCGGTTCGCCGCGCGCGCCGGTGACGGCCGCACCCAGGGAAACGTCGTCGGGGAAAATCTCCTCCACCGCCAGCGCGTAGCCGCGCACGGCGGTTTCGTTCAGGCTCGCCATCAGCTCCGGCAGCCGCCACAGCGTGTGCGGCGAATGCGCCTTGCGTTCGGTCGCGGCCAGCAGCGCGCGCGCCTCGCCCTGCGGCAGGCAGGCGAGCATGGCGCGGCCGGGCGCGGTGCAATAGGCCGGCAGCCGCGTGCCGACGATCACGTTGCTGCTGACCATGTGCCGGCTCATGAACCGCGCCAGATAGACGATCTCCGCCCCGTCCAGCACGCTGAGGCTGATCGCCTCCTCCGTCGTGCGGCTGAGATCGAGCAGATACGGCATGGCGCGATCCACGATCGGACTGGCGCGCGTGTAGTGATAGCCGAGGTCGAGCGCCCGCGTGGTCAGTTCGAACCGGCGCGTGTCCGGGTCCTTGCGCAGATAGCCCAGCCGTTCCAGCGTGTGCGCGAAGCGTTGCGCCGCGCTTTTGTCCAGCTCCGCCGCCTCGGCGATCTGGCCGAGCGACAGCGTCGGCCGGCCGGCGCCGAAGGCGGACAGCACGCGGAACGCCTTTTCGATCGAGCGCACGAACAGCGGATCCTCCCGCGCAGGGCGGGCAGGGATCGCGTCCTCGGCGGGGCGGGTTCGACTCATGGTTGACACGTATGCCGGATGGGGCGCATCTTTTCAATATGATCTATTGCATAGCAATACGACAGCCCCGGGCCGTTTGAGGAGACATCACATGCCGCCGTTCATCCTGAGCCACACCGAAGGCCGGGTTGCCGTGATCACGCTGAACCGGCCCGAAGTGCTGAACGCCTGGCACACGGCGATGCGCACGATGCTCCTGGCGGCGCTGGACGCGGCCGAGGCGGATGCGGCGGTGCGCGCGATCGTGCTGACCGGCACCGGCGATCGAGCCTTCGGCGCCGGGCAGGACCTGAACGAGACCAAGACCTTCGACCCCGACCGCGCCGAATTGTGGATGGGCGAGTGGGAGACGCTGTACGACCGGCTGCGCTCCCTCTCCAAGCCGCTGGTGGTGGCGCTGAACGGGCTGGCCGCCGGCTCGGCGTTCCAGGTTGCGCTGCTGGGCGATATCCGCGTGGGCCATGACGGCGTGACGATGGGCCAGCCGGAGATCAATGCCGGCATCGCCAGCGTCACCGGCCCGTGGATCATGAAGGAGATGCTGGGCATGTCGCGCACCATCGAACTGACGCTGACCGGGCGGATGATGGATGCGGCGGAATGCCACGCCATCGGGCTGATCCACCGGCTGGTGCCGCGCGAGCAGGTGATGCCGGCGGCGATGGCGCTGGCGCACGAACTGGCGGACAAGGCGCCGGTCGCGATGCGGCTGAACAAGGCGCGGTTCCGCGAAGTCACCGAGGCCAACTTCCGCGAATGCATCCGGGCCGGCATCCGCACCCAGCGCGAGGCCTACGCGACCGGCGAGCCCGCGCGCATGATGGAGAAGTTCCTCGCTGAACGTGCCGCCCGCAAGCGCGCCGCCCGCGAACGCGCCGCGGAGTAACGCGCCGACAACAACGATGGAGGAAGTGCGATGATCGATCCAGGTTCCATCCGCGACCCGTCCCGCTACGCGATCGGCCGGCGCGGCGCGCTGGTTGGCGCCGGCGCGCTGGCGGCGCTGCTCGCCGCCGCGCCGCGCCGCTCGGCCTTCGCGAAGGAGTCGATCACCGTCGCCGATCCCGGCGGCGCCTGGACGCCCGCCTGCGACGCCGCGTTCGTGCAGCCCTTCGCCAAACAGGCCGGCATCGCCATCAACCACATCGCGCGCGAGCACTACCCGACGGTCGAGATCAAGGCCAACGTCGATACGCGGTCTTACACCTGGGACGTGGTGGTGGCGACCGACGCCGACCAGACGGAACTCTCGCCGCAGAAGCTGCTGGAGCCGCTGGACTGGAGCCACCCGGACATGGCGCAGATCATGCCGCAGGCGCACCGGCCGGACTGGATGGGCCAGGATGTCTACGCCACCATCATCGCCTACCGCACCGACAAGTTCGGCGCCAAGGGGCCGCAGAACTGGGCCGATTTCTGGGACGTGCAGCGCTTCCCCGGCCGGCGCGCGATGCACAAGCATCCGATCGACATGCTGGAAGCGGCGGTGATGGCCGATGGC
>JAKAZX010000021.1 GCA_021826485.1 Pseudomonadota bacterium
CAGGGCGGGTGAAACCCGCCGGCGCAACGTTCCGCCTGCAGGGGGGAGTTGGGCGGCAGCGGCGGTGGTGCGGGCGGCCTGCGTCGGCGGGTTTCACCCGCCGACGCAACGTTCGGCCTGCCGATGGTCGGGGGGGATGCGCGACGGCGGCGGCAGGCCCCCGTAGCGACGGCACCGGCGGCGGGGTGGGTGGTCTGCGTCGGCGGGTTTCACCCGCCCTACGGGATTTGCCGCACAGCGCCTTTGTCCGGCCAGCGAGCGTAGCCCGGACGCCAATCCTTCGTAGGGCGGGTGCAACCCGCCGACGCAACGTTCGGCTTGCGGAGGGTCGGGGAATGCGTGGCGGTGGCACCCCCGAATGTGGTGACGGCACCGGCGGGGTCGCGGGCGGTTTGCAGCGGTGGGCTGAAGCCCACCGTGGCGAGAGACAGCCGCCCACCGTCGCGGGGTGCAGCCCTCGCCGGCGCCGGGCAATGCCGCGCCCTTGCCTGCCGATTGCAGCGGCCGGCGCGGCACCCTAGCATCTTGCGAGCAGCCGGGGAGGCCGTGGTGGGGCGTGTCAGGGTGGCGGGGTTTTCCTTGTCCCTCGATGGCTTCGGGGCGGGGCCGGAGCAGAGCCTTCACGATCCGCTCGGCAAGCGCGGGACGGAGCTTCACCGCTGGTTCTTCGGAACGAAGACGTTCCGGGCCATGTTCGGCAAGGACGGCGGGTCGGAGGGCGTGGACGAAAGCTTCGCCCACCGCTCGATGGACGGCTTCGGTGCGTTCATTCTTGGCCGCAACATGTTCGGCCCGGTGCGCGGCGAATGGCGCGACGACACCTGGAAGGGCTGGTGGGGCGACAATCCGCCCTATCACGCGCCGACCTTCGTGCTGACGCAGCATGCCCGCGCGCCGATCGTCATGGCGGGCGGCACCACGTTCCACTTCGTCACGGACGGCATCCACGCCGCGCTCGATCGTGCGCGCGAGGCGGCGGGCGAGCGCGATGTGAAGATCGGGGGCGGCGTCTCGACCGTTCGCCAGTATCTGCAGGCCGGCCTGATCGATGAGCTGCACTTCGCGCTTTCGCCGGTCCTGCTCGGGCGGGGCGAGGCGATGTTCGCGGGCCTGGATCTCCCCGCCCTCGGCTACCGCGTGATGCAATCGACGGCGACGGACCTCGCGACGCATGTCGTGCTCGGGCGCGAGGCGCGCGCTTAGAGATTTGCGGCCTTCCGCCGGCATGGCCGATCCATGCCGTGGGTGAAGCGGGGTACCGCCGGTCCCGCGCCAGCATCGCTTTTCCGACCGGGCCGCCGTCCGGCACGCTTGCGCCGATCGGCGATGCCTGGCGCCCCCCGCTGCGCGCACCGCCCCGGCGTCCCCCGAGCCAATTCCCGGGCTTGCAAATGCGAATGACTCGCATTATCGGAGCGCCCGCGCCGGCGACATCCGTCGGGCGGCATGAAGGAATGCGCGACGATGCCCGGCCTGCGTCCCCTGTCGGCCTGCCGTGTGCTCGCCTGCTGCGTGGCGGCCGGTGTCGTCCTGGCGCCCGCGGCCCGTGCGCAGGAGGCGCCGGCGAGCGTGCCGGCCGCCGATGGTGCTGCCGCGCCCGGGTTCCTGTCGGGGCTGTCGCAGAGCAGCTACCTGCTCGGTGACGCCTGGGGCCTGCGGCCGCTGCTCGGGCAGTACGGCGTCACGTTCGGGCTGCAGGAGATCAGCGAGGTGCTGGGCAACGTCACCGGCGGCCAGCGGCGGGGCTTCGACTATGACGGGCTGACGGAGATGAGCGTGGGGCTGGACACGCAGCGCGCGTTCGGCTGGTACGGCGGCACGTTCAATGTCAGCGCGCTGCAAATCCACGGACGCGACCTCAGTGCCGACAATCTGCTGACGCTGCAGACCGCGAGCGGCATCGAGGCCGAGCGCAGCACGCGGCTGTGGGAGATGTGGTACCAGCAGCGCTTCCTCGACGACCGGCTGGACGTGAAGGTCGGCCAGCAGAGCGTCGATCAGGAATTCATGGTCAGCCAGAACTCCTCGATGTTCGTCAACACGATGATGGGCTGGCCGATGGTGCCTTCCGCCGACATGCCGGGCGGCGGGCCGGCCTATCCGCTGTCCGCGCTCGGCGTGCGGCTGCGCGCGCATCTGGCGGATCAATGGACGCTGCTGTCCGGCATCTTCAGCGGCAGCCCGGGCGACAAGACCTATGGCGACGCGCAGCGGGAGAACCCGTCCGGCACGCTGTTCCCGCTGAATGTCGGCACGCTGGTGATAGCGGAAATCCAGTACGCCTTCCCGTCCCAGGGCACCATGCTGATCCCCGGCCAGCCGGAGGCGCTGGCGCGCACCTACAAGTTCGGCTTCTGGTACGACAACGAGGCGTTTCCCGATCTTGCCGACGACACCAACGGCGTTTCGCTGGCGAGCCCCGCCAGCAACGGCATCGCCCGCATGCATCGCGGCAACTGGGCGGTCTATGCCGTCGCCGACCAGATGATCTGGCAGGACGCGGCCGAGCCGGATCACAACCTCAACGCCTTCATCCGCCCGATGGGCACGCCGCTGGCCGACCGCAACCTGGTGACGTTCAGCGTCGATGCCGGCCTGACGCTGCACGAACCCTTCCCGCACCGCGACGACGATTCGTTCGGCATCGGCATGGGCTATGCCCATGTCAGCGGCCAGGCAACTGCGCTGGACATGGCGACCGCGCTCTACACCGGCGCCTACACGCCGCTGCGCGGCGGCGAGACCTTCGCCGAGGCGACCTATCAGTACGAAGTCACGCCCTGGTGGCAGCTCCAGCCGGACCTGCAATACGTGTTCAATCCCGGCGCCGGCATCGCCAACCCGACGGCCCCGACCACGCGCGTGAAGAACGAGACGGTGCTGGGCATGCGCACCACCATCACGTTCTGACCCGACGCGCATGCCGCTTTCCTTCCAACCGCTGCAGGACATCAGGCCCATGACCACGATCCCGTCGCGCCGCCGGACCGCCGCCGCCGCATTGCTGGCCGCGCTGCTCGCCGCCCCGGCCGGCGGCCACGCCGCCGGGCAGGGCTTCCTGGAAACGGTCCACCGTCACCTGACCCGGACGACGACGGTGACCGCGAACGGCGACCTCAATCCGTACGCGATCGTCGTCGCCCCCGTCTCGGCCGGGAAGATCCGTGCCGGCGACGTGCTGGTGGACAATTTCAACAACGTCTCCAACCTGCAGGGCACCGGCGGGACCATCATCGTCTATGATCCGTCCAGCCATCGGACGACGCTGCTGGCCTCGCTGCCGCAGCACCTGCCGCAATGCCCGGGCGGCATCGGCCTCGGCACCGCGATGACGATGCTGCGCAGCGGCTGGATCATCGTTGGCAGCACGCCGAGCACCGACGGCACCACCGCGACCAAGGGTCCCGGCTGCCTGCTGGTGCTGGACGCGGAAGGCCGGCTCGCCGCCGCCTGGAGCGGGCCGGACATCAACGATCCCTGGGGCAACATGGCGGTCGTCGATCGCGGCGATACGGCGACGCTGTTCATCAGCATGGCCGGGTTCGACCTGCCCGGCCCGGGCGTGACCGACCCCAAGACCGGCCTGCCGGTGACGATCGCCAAGGCGGCGGTGCTGCGGCTGACCCTGTCGATTCCCGAAGGCCGGCCGCCGGCGATCACCGGCCGGACGGTGATCGCCGACGGGTTCGGCCAGCGCGCCGACAAGGACGTGTTCCTGATCGGCCCGACCGGCCTCGCGCTCGGCGCCAACGACACGCTCTATGTCTCGGACGCGGTCGGCAACCGCATCATGGCCATCCCGGCGGCGAGCACGCGCAGCGGCAGCGCCGGTACCGGCACGATGGTGACGCAGGACGGGCTGCTGAAGCGTCCGCTCGCCATGTGCCTGACGCCGGCGGGCCACCTGCTCGTCACCAACGCCAAGAACGGGCAGGTGGTGGAGATCGATCCGGCGAGCGGGCGGCAGCTCTATGCGCAGTGGATCGACGCCAACCAGGCGCAGTCGCCGCCCGGCAACGGCGATCTGTTCGGCATCGCGATGGCCCCGGACGGGCGCAGCTTCTACTATGTCGAGGACGACGTGAACACGCTGGCCGAGGCGACGCCGTGAGCGGCGAGGATGCGCGGCGCGCCGGCCCGTCCCGCCGCCATTTCCTGACATCGGCGGTCGGCGCCGCGGCGGCGGGGGTCGCGGCGATCCAGGGCGGCGGCGCGGCGCGGGCGGCCGAGCCGTTCCACGGTCCGCACCAGGGCGGCATCACGACACCGCAGCAGCGCCACAGCTACTTCGCCGCGTTCGATCTGACCGCTGCGCGGCGGGAGGATGTCGCCGCGCTGCTGCGGGCCTGGACCGATGCCGCCGCCAGGATGGCCCGCGGCGAACCCGCCCAGCCCTGGGACGGCGGCCTACGCCTCGCCGTGCCCGACCGGACGGCCTCGGGCGACGACGGATACGCGAAGCCCGACGCCGCCGCGATGGCCGGCGACAGCGGCGAGACCGCCGGCCTGGCGCCGGCCCGGCTGACCGTGACGTTCGGCTTCGGCGCCGGGCTGTTCGAGAAAGACGGCATGGACCGCTATGGGCTCGCCGCCCAACGCCCCGCGGCGCTGGCCGAGCTGCCGCGCTTCGTCGGCGACCAGCTCGTGCCGGCGCAGACCGGCGGCGACCTTTCCGTGCAGGCCTGCGCCGACGATCCGCAGGTCGCCTTCCACGCCGTGCGCCAGTTGGTGCGCATCGCCGACGCTGCGGCGCAGCTCCGCTGGGTGCAGTCGGGCTTCCTGGCGGATGCCGGCGCCGCGCAGACGCCGCGCAACCTGATGGGGTTCAAGGACGGCACCAACAATCCGCCGACCGACGATGCAGCGACGATGGCGCAGTTCATCTGGGCCGGGGATGAGGGGCCGGCCTGGATGCGCGGCGGCAGCTATCTGGTCGCGCGGCGCATCCGCATCGCCGTGGAGCACTGGGACCGCATGCGCATCGCGTTCCAGGAACAGACCTTCGGCCGCACCAAACTGTCCGGCGCGCCGCTCGGCGGCAAATCCGAGTTCGATGCGCCCGACCTCGATGCCAGCGACAGCGACGGCAACCCGGTGATCGCGGAGAATGCGCATATCCGCCTGGCCGCGCCGACCGCGAATGACGGCGCGCGGATTCTGCGCCGCTCCTACTCCTACAACGACGGCATCAACCTGACGGCGGAACGCTGGCCGCCGTGGCGGCACGAGTTGGAATACGATGCGGGGCTGCTGTTCGTCTGCTACCAGCGCGATCCGCGCAGCGGCTTCAGCCGCATCTTCGAGCGGATGGCGAAGTTCGACATGCTGAACCAGTTCGTCACGCATGTCGGCGGCGGCCTGTTCGCCTGCCCCGGCGGGGCCGGCGAAGGCGAGTTCATCGGCCAGGCCCTGTTCGCGGCGGCATGACCGCGCCGGCCGGATCGGCGAGGCGCGGCCGGTGCGGCCCGCTTCGCGGCAGGCCCAGCAGGATCACGGCGGCAACGCCTGCGATGATCGACAGCGCCAGATAGCCGGCGCTGCCGCTGCCGAGCGCGTATTCCGCATAGGTCTTGATCTGCGGCGCGAAGAACCCGCCGAGATTGCCCAGGGAGACGATGAACGCGATGCCGCTCGCCGCGCCGGTGCCGCTCAGATACTGCGTCGGCAGGCTCCAGAACACCGGCTGGGAGGAGGTCAGCCCCGGCACCGCGATGCAGAAGGCGATCACCAGCAGCACCGGATTGCCGATGAACCCGACCGCGGCCGAGGCCAGCACGCCGGCGACCGTCAGCACGACCGCGACCGCGCGGTGATTGTCGTGCCGGTCGGCATAGGCGGTCGCCAGCAGCGTGACGGCCGCCGAGCAGAGCCAGGGCAGCGCCAGCAGCAGGCCGATCGTGACATCGACCTTGCCGCCGGTCGCCGCCGCGAGTTTCGAGGGAAAGTAGAAGGAGAAGGGCGAGGTGCCGACCTGGAAGCAGAAATAGACGACGATGAACGCGACCACGCGCAGGTCGGTCAGCACGCCGAGCGCCGAGTGCCGCACCTGCGCCGCCTTGGACGCTTCCTCGCGCGCGATTTCCGCCGCCAGCGCCGCCCGCTCCTCCGCCGTCATCCAGGTCGCCCGGGCGGGGCCGTCGCACAGATAGAAGAAGGCGACGATGCCGATGGCAACCGCGGCCATCCCCTCGACGACGAACACGAACTGCCAGTCCTTCAGCCCCAGCACGCCGTCGAACTGCAGCAGCAGGCCGCTGAGCGGGCTGCCGAACACGAGCGAGA
The DNA here is from genome assembly GCA_021826485.1 of Pseudomonadota bacterium. Taxonomy (GTDB): domain Bacteria; phylum Pseudomonadota; class Alphaproteobacteria; order Acetobacterales; family Acetobacteraceae; genus JAFKFJ01. Next base: position 6,283 of record JAKAZX010000021.1, read on the forward strand.
GCGGGACGCCGAGATAGAACAGGCCGGTCGCGCGCGCCCGCTGCCTGCGCGGGAACCAGTAGGTCAGATACAGCAGCACGCCCGGGTAGAACCCGGCTTCCGCCACGCCGAGCAGGAAGCGCAGGACGAAGAACACCGTGTCGGAGCGGGCGAAGATCATCGCGGCGGAGATCAGCCCCCAGCTCACCATGATGCGCGCGAGCCATGCGCGCGCGCCGACGCGCATCATGACGAGATTGCTCGGCACCTCGAACAGCGCATAGCCGATGAAGAAGATGCCGGCGCCGAACGCATAGGCGGCGTCGCCGATATGCGTGTCGGCCTGATAGGCGAGCTTGACGAAGCCGATGTTCACACGGTCGAGGAAGGCGAGGATCAGCATCAGCATGAGGAACGGCAGCAGCCGCCACGCCGCCCTCCTGATCGCGCTGTCGAGCGGCGAAGCCTGAGCAGGCTGATGCGCCATGTCTGCCTGATGCGCCATGTCTGCTAATCCCCCTCCGCCCGCTGTTCCTGCCGCTCGGCCGCGGCCGGATAGACGCCGAGGATGCGGCATTCGCGGGAGAAGAAGGCGAGTTCCTCCAGCGCGCGGCGCAGCGGCGGCTGTTCGGGATGGCCGTCCACGTCGCACAGGAACTGCGTCGCGGTGAAATGGCCGTCGAGCATGTAGCTCTCCAGCTTCGTCATGTTGATGCCGTTGGTGGCGAAGCCGCCGAGCGCCTTGTAGAGCGCGGCGGGCACGTTGCGCACGCGGAAGACGAAGGTGGTCATCAGGCCCGGCGTCTCCGGCCGGTGCGGCGTGGCGGCGCGGGCGGCGATGTAGAAGCGGGTGGTGTTGTGGGGCGCGTCCTCCACATTGCGGCGCAGGATGTCGAGGCCGAACAGCTCGGCCGCCAGGGCGGAGGCGATCGCCGCCTCGGCCGGGTCGTTCCAGGCGGCGACCTGCTCGGCCGCGCCGGCGGTGTCCGCCTCCACCACCGCGGCGAGACCGAGTTCCTTCAGCAGCCGCCGCACCTGCCCGAGCGCGACGGCATGCGAATGGGCGCGCCGCAGGGTCGCGATGCTGGCGCCGCGCGGTGCCAGCAGGCAGTGTTCGACGCGCTGGAAATGCTCCCCCACGATGTGCAGCCCCGATTCGGGCAGCAGCGCGTGGATGTCCGGCACGCGGCCGGCCAGGCTGTTCTCGCACGGCAGCATCGCGCGCTCGGCCGCCCCCTCGCGCACCGCGTCGATGGTCGCCTCGAAGGTCGGGCAGGGCAGCGTGCGCCAGTCCGGGAAGGCGGTGCGGCAGGCGAGGTCCGAATAGGCGCCGGGACGGCCCTGGAAGGCGATGGTGCGGGTCATGGCTGCTCCGGTCGGGGGACGGCAAGGATGCGGCGGGCGCGGGCGAGATCGTCGGGGGTATCGACGCCGAACGGCGCGTGATCGACGCGGGCGCACAGCACGCGCATCCCGGCCTCCAGCGCGCGCAACTGCTCCAGCTTCTCGCGGAGCTCCAGGGCGGAGGGCGGCAGCGCCACGAAGCGCGCCAGCGCCGCCCGCCGCCAGGCATAGAGGCCGACATGGTGCCAGCGCGGCCCGCCCCCCCAGGGGATCGGCAGGCGCGAGAAATACAGCGCCGGCGCGACCGTGGCCCCCGCAGCGAAGGCGCAGGCGATCTTCACCACCTGCTCGGCCGCTTCCTCCGCCGCGTCGGCGATCGGGGCGGCGAGGGTGGCGAGGTCGGCGGCCGGATCGGCCAGCGGCGCCAGCACCGCGCGCAGGAACGCGGGCGGCAGCGTCGGCAGGTCGCCTTGCAGATTGACCACGACGTCGTGTGCCCCGGCCGGGTCGAGCACCGCGAGCGCCGCCTGCACCCGGTCCGAGCCGGAGGGCAGCGCCGGGTCGGTCAGTACCGCGACCCCGCCCGCCTGCCGCACCGCCGCGGCGATTTCCGGCTCACCGCAGGCGACGGCCACGGGGCCGATGCCGGCTTCGCGCGCACGGTCCAGCACATGGGCGATCATCGGCCGGCCGGCGATCTCGGCCAGCGGCTTGCCGGGCAGGCGGCTGGCCGCCATGCGGGCGGGGATGACGATGATCGGGTTCACACGGCGTCGCGCGGCAGCGTCGGGGCGGGTTGTGGCAATCGGTTCACTTCCCTATGGTGCCGCGCACATTACGTAGGCGTCCACCCGCGCGCAACGCGGGGCGCCGCCGTCGTCCGCCTGTCCGCATCTCACGCTCGGGGTTTCGCGCTGCATGGATAGCATGGAGGTCAACAAGGCGATTGCCTCGGTCCTGACGGCCGGCATCGCCTTCATGGTGGCAAGCCTTATCGCCGACGGGATGGTGCACCCGACGCGGCTGAAGGAAACCGCGATTCACGTCGATATGCCGGCCGCCGCCGGCGCGCCCGCCGCCCCGGCGCCGGAGCAGCCGATCGCCGCCCTGCTGGCCAGCGCCGACGAGAAGGCGGGCGAGAAGTTCGCCCACACCGTCTGCGCCGCCTGCCACACCTTCGACGAGGGCGGGAAGGCCGGCGTCGGGCCGAACCTGTACGGCGTGCTGGGCGCGCCGCACGGCCACATGGCGGGGTTCGACTACTCCGCCGCCCTGAAGGCCAAGCAGGGGCCGTGGACCTATGACGAGCTGAACGAATGGCTGACCAAGCCGGCCGCCTACGCGCCCGGCACCAAGATGACCTTCGCCGGCATTCCGAGCGAGAAGCAGCGCGCCGACGTGATCGCCTATCTGCGCACGCTGTCGAAGAACCCCGAGCCGCTGCCGCCGGTGCCGGCGCAGGCCGCCTCCGCCGCCGCGCCGGCGGCTGGTGCACCGGCCGGGGGCGCGCCGGCCGCCGCCCCGATCGGCCCGATGATCGCCGCCGCCCAGCCGGCCGAGGGGGAGAAGATCATGCAGCGCGACTGCGCCGTCTGCCACACCCTCACCAAGGGCGGGAAGGCCGGCGTCGGCCCCAACCTGTGGGGTGTGATCGGCGGGCCGCACGGCCACATGGCGGGGTTCGACTACTCCGCCGCGCTGAAGGCCAAGCAGGGGCCGTGGACCTATGACGAACTGAACGAATGGCTGACCAAGCCGTCGGCCTATGCGCCCGGCACCAAGATGACCTTCGCCGGGCTGAAGAAGGAAAGCGAGCGGGCGGCGGTGATCGCCTATCTGCGCACGCTGTCCGACAACCCGGAGCCGCTGCCCGCCGCCGCCAAGCCGGCCGAGGGCGGCAACTCGCAGGCCGGCACGACGGCCGCCGGCACCGCGCCCGCGACCGAGGGCAGCCCCGCGCCCGCGAAGTAGCGCGTGGCCGCGGCGGCCCCCACGGCCAGCGACATCGCCGCCTGGCGCGCCGCCGCGGAAGCGGCGGCGGAGGCTGCCGCCGCCGTGGTCCGCCCGCTGTTCCGCAGCGGCCTGGCCGCCGAGCTGAAGGGCGACCGCAGCCCGGTGACCGAGGCCGACCGCGCGGCCGAGCAGGCGATGCGGGCGGTGCTGGCCGCACGCTGCCCCGGCCACGGCATCACCGGCGAGGAATTCGGCACGACCGGCCCGGCGGCCCGGTTCCGCTGGGTGCTGGACCCGATCGACGGTACCCGCGCCTTCATCACCGGCCGCCCGCTGTTCGGCACGCTGCTCGGCCTGCTGGACGAAGGCCGGCCGATCCTGGGAATGATCGACCAGCCGGTGACCGGGGAGCGGTGGCTGGCGCTGCCGGGGCAGAAAACGGAGTTCCGCGGGCCGTTCGGCGGCCGTGCCGGCTGCCGCCCCTGCCCCACGCTCGACCGCGCCGAACTGTCCTGCACCAGCCCCGAGATGTTTCCGCCGGCCGATCAGGCCCGCTGGCGGCATCTGGCCGCCGCCTGCGGCCGCACCACATTCGGCGGCGACTGCTACGCCTACGGGCTGCTGGCGCTGGGCCAGATCGACGTGATCGCCGAGGCCGACCTGAAGCTCTGGGACTGGGCGGCGCTGCTGCCGGTGATCGAGGGCGCCGGCGGGCGGATCACCGACTGGCAGGGCCGTGCGTTGCGTGAAGGCTGCGACGGCCGTGTGCTGGCGGTGGGCGACGCGGCGCTGCTGGCGCCCGCGCTCGCCCTGCTCACCGCCCGACCCTGACGCCGTGCGCGCAAGTGCCTATGCTGCTTGGCAAAGGGTAGGTTGAGGGAGAGAAACGTGCGCCGCAGGGAGTTGCTTCTGGCCGGACTTGCCGGCCTCGCCGCCGGGCCCGCCCGCGCGGCGGACACCGCCGAACCGGCGCCCCCGCTGCGCACCTACGGCCTCGCGCTGGTCGGCAAGCCGAAGCTGCCGGCGGATTTCCCGCACTTCCCCTATGCCGACCCGGCGGCGCCGAAAGGCGGCGAGGTGGCGCTGGCCGATCTGGGCAGTTTCGACAGCTTCAACCCGTTCATCGTGCGCGGCACCGCGCCGCAGGCGGTGGGGCGGGTGTGGGACACGCTGCTGCGCAGCTCCGCCGACGAGCCGGACACCGGCTATGCCCATATGGCCGAGGTGGTGGAGGTCGCCGCCGATCACAGCCATGTCGCCTTCGAACTGCGCGCCGAGGCGCGGTTCCACGACGGCGCGCCGGTGACCGCCGAGGACGTGGTGTGGACCTTCACCATGCTGCGCGACAAGGGCCGCCCCTATTACCGGCAGTATTATGCCGATGTGGACCGGGTGGTGGCCGAAAGCGCCCGCCGCGTGGTGTTCCACTTCAAGAACACCGGCAACCGCGAGCTGCCGGTGATCCTGGGCGAGCTGGTGGTGCTGCCGAAGCACTGGTGGCAGGGCCGCGACTTCGCCGCCCCGCTGACCGACCCGCCGCTCGGCTCCGGCCCCTACCGCGTCGGCAAGTTCGAGTTCGGCCGCACCATCGCGATGGAGCGGGTGGACGACTACTGGGGCCAGCACGTGCCGACCGGCGCCGGGCTCGACAATTTCGGCGTCATCCGCACCGAGTATTTCCGCGACGCGACGGTGGCATTGCAGGCGTTCAAGGCCGGCCAGGTGGATTTCCGGCGCGAGAACATCTCCAAGGTCTGGGCGACCGAATACGATTTCCCGGCGGTGAAGAAGGGGCTGGTGCAGAAGCGCGCCTTCCCCTCCAACCTGCCGACCGGGATGCAGTGCTTCGTGATGAACACCCGCCGCCCGGTGTTCGCCGACCGCCGCGTGCGCCAGGCGATGACGGAGGTGTTCGATTTCGAGTGGGAGAACAAAAATCTTTTTTACAATCTCTACACGCGCACCACGAGTTTCTTCAGCAACAGCGACTGCGCCTCGTCCGGCCTGCCGGGCGCGGCGGAACTGGCGCTGCTGGACCCCTATCGCAGCAAGCTGCCGCCCGAGCTGTTCACCCAGCCGTTCACCCTGCCGGTGACCGACGGATCGGGCAACAACCGGGAAGGCCTGCGCCGCGCGCTGACGCTGCTGGAGCAGGCGGGGCTGCACATCAAGGACCGCAAGCTGCTGGATGCCGGCGGCAACCAGATGAATTTCGAGATCCTGCTGGACGAGCCGACCTTCGAGCGGGTGACGCTGCCCTATGTGCAGTGGCTGGACCGGCTGGGCATCGTGGTGCGCGTGCGCACCGTCGATCCGGCGGAATACCAGCACCTGACCGACAATTTTGATTTCGACATGACGATCAACACCTATGGCGAGTCGGACAGTCCCGGCAACGAGCTGTGGGATTTCTGGGGCAGCGAGTCGGCCAAGCAGGTGGGCAGCGACAATCTGGCGGGCGTGGCCGACCCGATGGTCGATGCGCTGATCCAGAAGGTCGTCTCCGCCCGCTCGCGCGAGGAGCTGATCACGGCGGCGCGGGCGCTGGACCGGGTGCTGCTGTGGGGCTGGTACGTGGTGCCGAACTGGCACCTGCAATCGGTCTGGGCGGCGTGGTGGGACCGCTTCGGCTTCACCGACGTTGCGGTGCGCAGCGGCATCGCGTTCAACGCCTGGTGGGTCGATCCCGCGCTCGCCGACAAGACCGACGCGGCGCGGCGCAGCGGCTTCTGATGGGCGCCTATCTGGTCCGCCGGCTGCTGCTGGTGATCCCGACGCTGTTCGGCATCATCGCCATCAACTTCGCCGTCGTGCAGTTCGCGCCCGGCGGCCCGGTGGAACAGATGATCGCCGAGCTGAAGGGCAAGGGCGGCAACGCCACCGAACGGATGTCCGGCGGCGGGGCGGAGGTGGTGCACGGGCCGGTGACCAGCGAGGGCACCGCCTATCGCGGCCGGCGCGGCCTGGACCCTGCGCTGGTCGCCGACATCCGCAAGCTGTTCGGCTTCGACAAGCCGCCGCTGACACGGTTCTGGCTGATGCTGAAGGGCTATCTGAGCTTCGATTTCGGCCGCAGCTTCTTCCGCGACAAGCCGGTGCTGACGCTGGTCCTGCAGAAGATGCCGGTCAGCATCTCGCTCGGCCTGTGGTCCACGCTGCTGGTCTATCTGATCTCGATCCCGCTCGGCGTGATGAAGGCGGTGCGCGACGGCAGCCGGTTCGACCTGATCTCCAGCCTGTTCGTGCTGATCGGCTATGCCGTGCCGGGCTTCCTGTTCGCGGTGCTGCTGGTGGTGCTGTTCGCCGGCGGCAGCTACGTGCAGTGGTTCCCGCTGCGCGGCCTGGTCAGCGAGGGCGCGCAGGACTGGAGCTGGCCGGCGCGCATCATCGACTATCTGTGGCACATGGTGCTGCCGATCACCTCCCTGGTGGTCGGCGGCTTCGCCACGCTGACCATCCTGACCAAGAACTGCTTCCTGGAGGAGATCCGCAAGCAATACGTGGTGACCGCCCGCGCCAAGGGCGCCGGCGAGCAGCGCATCCTGTACCGCCACGTGTTCCGCAACGCCATGCTGCTGATCGTCGCGGGGTTCCCGTCCGCCTTCATCGGCATCCTGTTCACCTCCGCGCTGCTGGTCGAGATCATCTTCTCGCTCGACGGGCTCGGCCTGCTCGGCTTCGAATCGGCGATCCGCCGCGACTATCCGGTGATGTTCGGCACGCTCTACATCTTCACGCTGCTCGGCCTGCTGATGCAGATCGCCGGCGACATGCTGTACACCGTCGTCGATCCGCGCATCGACTTCGAGTCGCGGCGATGAGGGACGAGCCGGCCCTGCTGACGGTTCCGGTGCAGGGCCGCTTCGGCCTGTCACCGCTGACCCGCCGGCGGCTGGCGGTGTTCCGCGCCCACCGGCGCGGCTTCTGGTCGCTGTGGCTGTTCCTGGCGCTGTTCGTGCTGTCGCTGTTCGCCGAGTTCCTGGCCAACGACCGCCCGCTGCTGATCCGCTTCGACGGCCACTGGTACGTGCCGGTGCTGCGCGACTATGCCGAGGATGCGTTCGGCCCCCAGTTCATGCCGCTGTCGGCCGACTACACCGACCCGGAACTGCACCGCGTGATCGACGAGCATGGCTGGATGCTGTGGCCGGCCATCCCCTACAGCTTCGACACGATCTGCAAGAACCTGCCCAGCCCCGCGCCGTCCCCGCCGAACTGGAGCAACCTGCTCGGCACCGACGATCAGGCACGCGACGTGCTGGCGCGGGTGATCTACGGCTTCCGCATCTCGGTGCTGTTCGGCTTCACGCTGACCGCGATCTCCTCCGCCATCGGCATCGCCGCCGGCGCGGTGCAGGGCTTCTACGGCGGCCTGGTCGATCTGCTGTTCCAGCGCTTCATCGAGATCTGGTCCGGCATGCCGCAGCTTTTCCTGCTGATCATCCTGTCCAGCGTGATCGAGCCGGATTTCTGGATCCTGCTCGGCTTCCTGCTGCTGTTCAGTTGGATGAGCCTGACCGGGCTGGTGCGCGCCGAGTTCCTGCGCGGCCGCAACCTGGACTATGTGCGTGCCGCCAAGGCGCTGGGCGTGTCCGACCTGCATGTCATGTGGCGGCACATCCTGCCGAACGCGATGGTGGCGACCCTGACCTTCCTGCCGTTCACGCTGTCCAGCTCGGTGACCATCCTGGCGAGCCTGGACTTCCTCGGCTTCGGCCTGCCGCCCGGCTCGCCCTCGCTCGGCGAGCTGGTCAGCCAGGGCAAGAACAATTTGCAGGCCCCCTGGCTCGGCATAACCGCCTTCGTGGTCTTGGGCGGCGTGCTGACGCTGCTTATCTTCATCGGCGAGGCGGTCCGCGACGCCTTCGATCCGCGCCGCACCGCGCCCTGAGGAGCCGCGCATGAGCCTGCTCGAGGTCCAGGACCTGTCGGTCAGCTTCGGCGCCCGCCGGGTGGTGGACGGGGTGTCCTTCACGCTCGATCGCGGGGAGACGCTGGCGCTGGTCGGCGAAAGCGGGTCCGGCAAGTCGATGACGGCGCTGTCGGTCCTGCAACTGCTGCCCGCGGGCGGCCAGTCGGCGGGGCGGATCGTGCTGGACGGGCAGAGCGTGGTCGGCGCGCGGGATGCGGCGCTGCACCGGCTGCGCGGCGGCGTTGCCGGCATCGTGTTCCAGGAGCCGATGACCAGCCTCAACCCCCTCACCCGCATCGGCACGCAGGTGGCCGAGGCGGTGAAGCTGCACACGCCGATGGAGAACGGGGCGCTGAAGCGCCGGGTGATCGAGCTGCTCGGCCAGGCCGGGTTCGCCGATGCCGGGCACCGGCTGGGCGCCTTCCCCCACCAGTTGTCGGGCGGCCAGCGGCAGCGGGTGATGATCGCGATGGCGCTGGCCAACGACCCGAAACTGCTGATCGCGGACGAGCCGACCACCGCCCTGGATGTGACCATCCAGGCCCAGATCCTCAAGCTGCTGGCCGAGCAGAAGCGGGCGCGCGGCCTTGCGCTGCTGCTGATCAGCCATGATCTGGCGATCGTCCGGCGCTACGCCGACCGCGTCTGCGTGATGAAGGACGGGAAGGTGGTGGAGGCCGGGCGGGTGGTGGACGTGTTCCTGACCCCGCGGCATCCCTACACGCGGATGCTGCTCGCTGCCGAGCCGAAGGGGGCGCCGCCGCCGCTGCCCGCCGCCCCGCCGATGGTCATGGAATCGGATAATTTGCGCGTGCATTTCGCCATCTGCCGCGGCGTGCTGCGGCGGACCGTGGGCCATGTGCGCGCCGTGGACGGCGTGACCATCGACGTGCATGAGGGCGAGACGGTCGGGCTGGTGGGGGAGAGCGGGTCGGGCAAATCCACCATGGGCTACGCCATGCTCGGCCTGGTGCCCGGCAAGGGCGCGATCCGGTTCGAGGGGCAGGACGTGGCCCGGCTGTCCCGCCGCGCCATGCGCGAGCTGCGCGCGCGCATGCAGATCGTGTTCCAGGACCCGTACGGCAGCCTGTCACCGCGACTGGATGTGGGCGAGATCGTGGCGGAGGGGTTGACCGTCCACGAACCGCAACTTTCCGCCGCCGACCGCGCCCGGCGGGTGGCGGAGGCGCTGGAGGAGGTCGGGCTGCCCGCCGAGGCGGCGGAGCGGCACCCGCACGAGTTCAGCGGCGGCCAGCGCCAGCGCATCGCGATCGCCCGCGCCATGGTGCTGAAGCCCCGCTTCGTCGTGCTGGACGAGCCGACCAGCGCGCTCGACATGTCGGTGCAGGCGCAGATCGTCGATCTGCTGCGCCGGCTGCAGCAGGACCACGCGCTCGGCTACCTGTTCATCAGCCACGACCTGAAGGTGGTGCGGGCGCTGGCGCACCGGCTGGTGGTGCTGCGCCACGGCAAGGTGGTCGAGGAAGGGCCGGCCGGCGAGGTGCTGGCGCAACCGCGCGAAAGCTACACCCGCGCCCTGATGGCGGCGGCATTCGGATTGCAGGCGGATGAGAGCGGCGTGGTGGCGGCCTAGGCGGCGGGGCGGCCGGGTTGCGGCAGCCCCGCTTGTGTCCGCGATGCCGCCCCACTACCTGAACGCCGCCATGAGCGATGACATGATCCACCCCCCCGAAAGCGACCCGCCGGCCGCACCGCAGACGGCCGACGAGGTGATGGAAGCCGCCGCCGAACGGATTGCCGCGCTGGAGCGCGAGCGGGACGAGTTCAAGGACCGCTGGATGCGCGCCGAGGCGGAAACCGCCAATGTCCGCGCCCGCGCCAAGCGCGAGGTGGAGGAGACGCGCCAGTTCGCGGTGCAGAAATTCGCCCGCGATGTGGTCGAGGCGGCCGAGAACATCCGCCGCGGCCTGGACAGCCTGCCGGCGGCGGCGGAGGACGAGCCGGAAGCGGTCGCCCGCATGCGCGAGGGCTTCGCCGGCGTCGAGCGCAGCGTGCTCGGCCTGCTGGAACGCAACGGCATCCGGCGGGAGGACCCGACCGGCGCCCTGTTCGACCCCAACCTGCACCAGGCGATGGCCGAGCAGCCGACCGACGAGCACCCGCCCGGCACGGTGCTGCAGGCCTGGACGCCGGCCTGGACGCTGAACGGGCGGCTGCTGCGCCCGGCCATGGTCGTGGTCGCCAAGGCCCCGGCGCCCGCCGCAACGGGAAGCCCCGGCGCGCATGTCGATACCACTGCCTGACCGCACTGCACAATTTCTGCGCAGCGCGCCCTTGCCCCGGCCCGCTGCGGTCAATACATCGAGGGCTGACAATATCACCTTGGGGACGAGGGCGGTGCCGAACCGGGCCGCCCGGGTCCGCTGCAAAGGAGCATCTCCGCGATGAGCAAAGTCATCGGCATCGACCTCGGCACAACCAATTCCTGCGTCGCGATCATGGAGGGCAAGGATGTCCGCGTGATCGAGAACAGCGAGGGCGCGCGCACCACACCCTCCATCGTCGCGTTCACCGACAGCGGCGAGCGGCTGGTGGGCCAGTCCGCCAAGCGGCAGGCGGTGACCAACCCGACCAACACGATCTATGCCGTCAAGCGCCTGATCGGCCGGCGCTTCGACGACCCGATGGTGGCCAAGGACATCGCCCTCGTTCCCTACAAGATCACCCGCGGCGACAACGGCGACGGCTGGGTGGAGGCGAAGGGCGAGAAATACGCGCCGAGCCAGATCAGCGCCTTCATCCTCGGCAAGATGAAGGACACCGCCGAGGCGTTCCTTGGCGATAAGGTGACCCAGGCGGTCATCACCGTGCCGGCCTACTTCAACGACGCGCAGCGCCAGGCGACCAAGGATGCCGGCCGCATCGCCGGGCTCGACGTGCTGCGCATCATCAACGAGCCGACGGCCGCCGCCCTCGCCTACGGCATGGATAAGAAGAAGACCGGCACGATCGCGGTCTACGACCTCGGCGGCGGCACCTTCGATATCTCCGTCCTTGAGATCGGCGACGGCGTGTTCGAGGTCAAAAGCACGAACGGCGACACGTTCCTGGGCGGCGAGGATTTCGACCAGCGCGTGATCGACTATCTGGCCGACGAGTTCAAGCGCGAGCAGGGCATCGACCTGCGTAAGGACCGGCTCGCGTTGCAGCGGCTGAAGGAAGCGGCAGAGAAGGCGAAGATCGAGCTGTCGTCCTCCAAGGAGACCGAGATCAACCTGCCGTTCATCACCGCCGACGCCTCCGGCCCGAAGCATCTGGTGATGAAGCTGACCCGCGCGAAGCTGGAGAGCCTGGTCGATGACCTGGTGACGCGCACGCTCGATCCGTGCCGCGCGGCGCTGAAGGATGCCGGCGTGAAGGCGAGCGAGATCGACGAGGTGATCCTGGTCGGCGGCATGACGCGCATGCCGAAGGTGATCGAGACCGTCAAGACGTTCTTCGGCCGTGAGCCGGCACGCAACGTCAACCCCGACGAGGTGGTTGCCGTGGGCGCCGCGATCCAGGGTGCGGTGCTGAAGGGCGACGTGAAGGACGTGCTGCTGCTGGACGTGACGCCGCTGTCGCTCGGCATCGAGACGCTGGGCGGCGTGTTCACCCGGCTGATCGAGCGCAACACGACGATCCCGACCAAGAAAAGCCAGGTGTTCTCGACCGCCGATGACGGGCAGACCGCCGTGACCATCAAGGTGTTCCAGGGCGAGCGCGAGATGGCGGCGGACAACAAGCTGCTCGGCCAGTTCGACCTGATGGGCATTCCGGCGGCGCCGCGCGGCGTGCCGCAGATCGAGGTCACGTTCGACATCGACGCCAACGGCATCGTTTCCGTCCAGGCCAAGGACAAGGCGACCGGCAAGGAACAGCAGATCCGCATCCAGGCCAGCGGCGGGCTGAACGAGGGCGACATCCAGCGCATGGTGCGCGAGGCGGAAGCGAATGCCGAGGCCGACAAGAAGCGGCGCGAGTTCGTCGAGGCCAAGAACCACGCCGATGCGCTGATCCATCAGGTCGAGAAGACCCTGAAGGAGAACGAAGGCAAGGTCGCCGCCAACGACCGCAGCGAATGCGAAGCGGCGGTGGCCGCCGCCCGCAGCGCGATGGAAGGCAGCGATGCCGAGGCGCTGAAGGCGGCGACCGAGCGGCTCAGCCAGGCGGCGATGAAGATCGGCGAGGCGATGTACAAGGCGCAGGCGGGCGGCGAAGGCGGCCCGCAGGGGCCCGACGGCGCGGCCGGCGGCGGTGCGGCGCCGGGCGATGACAAGGTCGTCGATGCCGAGTTCGAGGAAGTGGACGACAAGCGGAAGAAGTCCGCCTGACGCCGCACGGCGGCTGCAATGAGCGATGCGCCCGCGCTTCATCCGAAGGCGGGCGCATCATCATGTTAGGGCCAACGAGAGGGTCAAGATGGCGAAGCAGGACTACTACGCCACGCTCGGGGTAGCCCGCGACGCGAATGCGGAGGACCTCAAGCGTACCTACCGCAAGCTGGCGATGCAGCACCACCCCGACCGCAATCCGGGCGACAAGCAGGCCGAGGCGAAGTTCAAGGAGATCAACGAGGCCTACGACGTGCTCAAGGACGAGCAGAAGCGCGCGGCCTATGACCGCTACGGCCATGCCGCCTTCGAACAGGGCGGCGGCGCGCCGGGCGGCTTCGATTTCGGCGGCGGCGGCATCGGCGACATCTTCGAGCAGATGTTCGGCGACTTCATGGGCGGCGGGCGTCGCGGCGGCGGGCGCGGCCCGCGCGGCGGGGCGGACCTGCGGGCCGGGGTCGAGATCGAACTGGCCGACGCCTTCACCGGCACCAAAGCGACGCTGCGGGTTGCCTCCCGCGCCAAATGCGAGGCGTGCAACGGCACCGGGTCGGAGACCAAGGATCGCGGGGTGGAAACCTGCCCGACCTGCCACGGCGCCGGCAAGATGCGGGCGCAGCAGGGCTTCTTCGTGGTCGAACGCACCTGCCTGACCTGCGGCGGCCAGGGGCGGGTGGTCCGCAATCCCTGCCGCATCTGCAGCGGCGCCGGCACGGTGCAGCGGGAGCGCACCTTGCAGGTGCAGATCCCCGCCGGCGTCGAGGACGGCACGCGCATCCGGCTGGCCGGCGAGGGCGAGGCCGGCGGCCCAGGCGCGCCGCCCGGCGACCTTTACGTGCATGTCGCCATCAAGCCGCATCCGATCTTCCAGCGCGAAGCGGCGATGGTGTTCTGCCGGGTGCCGGTGCGCATGACCCAGGCCGCCCTGGGCGCGGAGATCGAGGTGCCGGCGATCGACGGCAGCCGCGCCCGGGTCAAGCTGCCGGCCGGCACGCAGACCGGGGACCAGTTCCGCCTGCGCGGCAAGGGCTTCTCCGTCCTGCGCAGCACCCAGCGCGGCGACATGGTGATCCAGGTGCAGGTGGAGACGCCGCTCAACCTGACGCGCCGGCAGCGCGAACTGCTGGAGGAGTTCGAGGCCGAGGCCGACGGCAAGGGCAGCCCGGAGCACGAGGGGTTCTTCGCCAAGGCCCGCGAGTTCTTCCAGGGGCGCGGCTGACGTCGCGCTGACGTGATCGGCCGGCGGCGCCCCGCGCGCCGCCCGGCGCAACCATCACGCGGAGAGGGCGTTGCCCCATGTATCCGCGGTGCCGTCCCCCCCACCTGCACCGCGG
>JAKAZX010000368.1:0-734 GCA_021826485.1 Pseudomonadota bacterium
CCGCGATCGACGGCGTCTGCGCCGGCGCCGGCGCCATCCTGGCGATGGCGTCCGACCTGCGCATCGGCACGGCGCGCAGCAAGGTCGCCTTCCTGTTCGTGCGCGTCGGCCTGGCCGGGGCGGACATGGGCGCCTGCAACATCCTGCCGCGCATCATCGGCGCCGGCCGCGCCGCCGAACTGCTCTACACCGGCCGCAGCATGGGCGGGGAGGAAGCGGAACGCTGGGGCTTCTACAACCGCCTCGCAGCGCCGGAATCGGTGCTGGAGGAGGCCGCGGCGCTCGCCGCCGATCTCGCATCCGGGCCGACCTTCGCACATGCCATGACCAAGCGCTGCCTGCATCAGGAATGGAGCATGGACATCGACACGGCGATCGAGGCCGAGGCGCAGGCGCAGGCGCTGTGCATGCAGACCCGCGATTTCGCGCGCGCCTACGAGGCCTTCGCGCAGAAGCGCCGCCCGCAGTTCGAGGGCGACTGATGCCGGACTGGAGCTTCCTCGACTGGCCGTTCTTCGAGGACCGGCACCGCGACTTCGCGCGCGAGCTGGATGCGTGGGCGAGCGCGCATATCATCGACATCGACGCAACGAACCCGGATGCCACCTGCCGGATGCTGGTCCGCACGCTGGGCGCCGGCGGCTGGCTTGGCGCGGCGGTGGCCGAGGGCGGCGCCGCGTCGCTCGATCTGCGGATGATCTGCCTCGCCCGCGACATCCTCGCGCGCCACGCGG
>JAKAZX010000368.1:744-4095 GCA_021826485.1 Pseudomonadota bacterium
TTCGCCTTCGCCATGCAAGGTCTCGGCACCGCATCGGTGGCGCTGGCCGGCAGCGAGGCGCTGCGCCAGCGCGTGCTGCCGGAGGCGCGGCGCGGCGAACGCATCGCCGCCTTCGCGCTGAGCGAGCCGGATGCCGGATCGGACGTGGCGGCGATCAGCACCTCCGCCGCGCGCGTTCCCGGCGGCTGGCGGATTGACGGGGAAAAGACCTGGATCTCCAACGGCGGCATCGCGACGCATTACATCGTCTTCGCCCGCACCGGCGAGGATGCGGGTTCGCGCGGCCTGTCGGCGTTTTTCGTGGAGGCGAACACGCCCGGCCTGCGCGTCGCGGCACGCATCGAAACCATCGCGCCGCATCCGCTCGGCCTGCTGCGGTTCGAGAAATGCGTTGTCCCCGACACGCATCTTCTCGGCGCACCGGGGGAGGGTTTCAAGGTCGCGATGGCGACGCTCGACATCTTCCGCCCCAGCGTCGGCGCCGCCGCGCTGGGCCTCGCCCGCCGCGCGCTGGACGAGGCGCTGAGCCGCGCACAGTCCCGCCGCATGTTCGGCGGCGTGCTCGCCGATCTGCAACTGACCCAGGCGGCGCTGGCGGAAATGGCGATGGCCGTCGATGCCAGCGCGCTGCTGGTCTATCGCGCCGCCTGGACGCGCGACGTGCTGCGCCGGCGCATCACCGCGGAAGCCGCGATGGCCAAGCTGCATGCGACCGAGGCGGCGCAAGGCGTGATCGACCGTGCGGTGCAGATGTTCGGCGGCCTCGGCGTCACCAGCGGCATGACGGTGGAGGCGCTGTACCGCGAAATCCGCGCATTGCGCATCTATGAAGGCGCATCGGAAGTGCAGAAACTCATCATCGCGCGCCAGTTGCGCAACCCGCCGCCCCGGAACTGAACCGCGGCAGGGCTGCGCATCCCACCGTCATTGCGAGCAAAGCGAAGCAATCCAGAAGCGCGCCGCACCGCCGCAATCCGGCATCGCGTGCGACAGACCCATCATCCTGGATTGCTTCGCTGCGCTCGCAATGACGAAGTACGCAGAGGGCAACACGGTGTGACGCAATCCGTCGGCCGCCCGTTCCCGCAGTGCGCCGTCGCCGCTACGACCCCAGCAGCGAGCGGTCCAGCACCTTGCACGTCGCCAGCACCTGGCCGAGCAGCAGGTCGCCGAATTGCGCGTGCGTCATCGTGGTGGCGCCGCCGCCGGGATGCAGGGCGGCGACCGCGACCTCCCCGCTCGGCGTGGTGCGGGCGCGCACCGGCATCGGCGTGCCTTCCAGCGTCAGCATGTAGACGGCATCACCCCGGAAGCGATCAGCCGGGATCACCGCCAGCATGTCGCCGCGCCGCACGCCGAGGCTGGGAATATCGAGGCACACCGGCACGAGGCGCGGGTGCGATTGCCCTGATTTCATGTTTCCGCCGGAACCGATCCATCCCGATCCGCAAGACGCGCCAGCAGATTACCGCACGCGCTTGTGATCGCAACGTGAATCAGCCGAAGCGATCGCGCCACGCCTCTTGCGCGCCGGGGTGTGGCAGCGCGGTCGCGTTGAACACGCCCCGCGCCACCGCGCGGGCGAACACGCCGGCGGCGGCGTGGCACAGTTCCGCCAGTTCCTGCCGTGCATCCCCCAGCGGGCGGCGGCCGGTGGCGGCGGCGAAGATCGTGTCGCCGTCCAGCGCCAGATGCGCGGGCCAGACCGCACGGGCCAGCCCGTCATGCCCGGCGATCGCCAGCCGCTTCGCCTGCGCCTTGTCCAGCACCGCATCGGTGGCGACCAGCCCGATCGTGGTGCCGGGCTGCGCGGCCGGCCGCCCCTTCAGCCGCAACGCCGTCGCCTCCGGCCCGAATCGGGCGGGCAGGCCGAATCCGCCGAACTCGTCGCCCACCTCGAACGGTGCGGCCCAGAAATGCCGCGTCTCCCCCACCGTCGCGGTGCCCAGTGCGTTCACCGCGGCGATCGCCGCCACCAGATGGCCGGATGCGGTGCGTGCGCTGGCGCTGCCCAGCCCGCCCTTCAGCGTCGCCGTGCTCGCCCCGGTGCCGGCGCCGACGCTGCCCAGCGCGAACGGGCCGGGGGCGGCCGCGCGCGCCGCCGCGTAGCCCAGATCGCGATACGGCGCGAACCGTCCCCAGTCCTTGTCGCCGCCGTTCAGCAGATCGAACAGGATCGCCTGCGGCGCCAGCGGCACCAGCATCGGGCCGACCCGGGTCGCCCGCCCATCCTCCCGCAGCGCCGCCTGCACGCCGCCCGCCGCGTCCAGCCCGAAGGTGGAGCCGCCGGACAGCACCACGGCGTTGATCGCCGGCGCGGTCATCTCCGGCGCCAGCAGGTCCAGATCGCGCCCGCCCGGCGCGCCGCCCAGCACAGCCACCGAAGCGACGGCAGGCGCGGCAAAAACGATCGCAGTTACACCCGAACCGAGTTTGGTATCAGTTGCATGTCCGACAAAAATACCTTCGAGATCGGTCAGACAGTTGCTGAGCTGCATATTATCCCTGCCCTGTTGGAACCGTTTGGTTCCTTGCAACGTTTCGGTCTATATCACGGATAGGTGATCGCGGCGGCGCCGCGCTTGCCGGAAGCGGTCCACGGGAATCGGCAGATGCGCAACGACTCGGCTGAGCAGGAACCGGCGGAAGCGAGTGAAGAGGAAGCGGAATTCGCCGCGCAGTTGCTGCGTGCCCTGGTGGAGATGGCGGCGCGCAGCCAGCGGCGGCAGGCGGACGTGACGGCGGCGCTGCGGGCCGCCGGGCTGCCCACCGATTCCGGGCCCGTCCGCGTCGCCCTGCGCACCTTGCGCAGCCAGGGCTGCATCGAGAATCTGGTGCCGCTCTCCGATGGCGGCCTGCTGCTGTCGGTGACGCCGCGGGCCGCCGAGCAGCTCGGCGAACTGCCGCAATGGCTGCCACTGGCAGATGAGGACTGAGCCTCAGCGGGCGACATCGGCCAGGAACCGCCGCCACGCCGCCACCACCGGCGCCGCCGCGAAGGTCGATTCGAACCGCGCCCGTCCGGCGGCGGCACGGCGACGGGCGGCGGCGGGGTCGTCCAGCACGGCGGCGATCGCCTCGGCCAGCGCCGCCGGGTCCTCGTTCGGCACCAGCAGCCCGTCCCGCCCCTGCTCGATCAGCTCCACCGGCCCGGCGGCGGCGGCGGCGACCAGCGGGCAGCCGGCCGACCATGCCTCGATCACCATGTTGCCCAGCGGCTCGATGCGGGAGGAGCAGACGAACGCATCGGCCGCCTTCAGCAGCGCCCCGGCATCGTTGCGCCAGCCGAGGAAATGCACCCGCGCCGCTACCCCCTCCCGCGCCGCCAGGGCGGCCAGCGCCGCACGCTCC
>JAKAZX010000022.1 GCA_021826485.1 Pseudomonadota bacterium
CCTGTGGAACGCCCAGTGGGATGGCTGGCGCCTCGTGCGATATGCGCCGGACGGCCGCGTCGATCGCATCGTCAACCTGCCGGTGCAGAAGCCGACAAGCTGCATGTTCGGCGGCGCGGATCTTGCGACACTGTATGTCACATCAGCGGTGTGGGATCTTGCCGGGGCGGCGCTGGCGCAGCAGCCATGGGCCGGCGGGGTGCTCGCGCTTGATGTCGGTGTGCGCGGTGTGCCGGAACCGCGGTTCGCCGGCTGAGGCGGAACCACGATTCGCAGAACTGCGGAGACCGGCTCATATAGCGCGGCCAATGCGTCACTAAGTCGTTCGGATATGCGACGGCAATGCAGGCGTTGCCGCCATCAGTGCGCGCGTATAGGGATGCCGGGGAAAGTCCAGAACCGCGTCGGTCGGCCCATCCTCGACAATCCTGCCGGACTGCATCACCGCGACCCGGTCGGCGATTGCCCGCACCACGCCCAGATCATGGGTGATGAACAGCATCGCCAGCCCACGCGCCCGCTGTGCGGCCTGCAGGACGCGAAGCACCTGCGCCCGTACCGAAACGTCCAGGGCCGAAACCGGCTCGTCCGCGACGACCAGCGCGGGATCGGAGGCAAGCGCACGCGCAATCCCCACCCGTTGCCGCTGACCGCCGGACAGCGCGTGCGGCAGGCGGCGTGCGAAATCCCGGGCCGGCAGACCCACCTGTTCGAGAAGCTCCGCGGCGCGCTCGGCTGCCTCGCCCGATCGAAGTCCACGGTTCCACCGCAGCGGCAGGGCGACGCTGTCGATCACGTGCCGGCGTGGATTGAGCGCCGCGCCGGTGTCCTGGAAGACCACCTGCACCTCGCGGCGGAATTCCCGCCATTCCCTGCCGCGCAGCCCGGTCACCGGATGGCCGCGCCACACCACAACCCCCTCAAGCGGGGTCTGCGAGCCCAGCAGCACGCGGCCCAGGGTCGACTTGCCGCTGCCGCTCTCCCCCACCAGCGCCAGCGTTTCGCCGGCGGCGATCGGCAATGACACGCAGTCGACGGCCCGCAACATCTGGCGGCGGAACGCCGATCCGCGCACCGGATATTCGACGGTGACCGCATCGGTCCGGATCAGGGCTTCAGTCGGCATCGGCCAACCAGCAGCGATCCATCCTGCCATCCGCGCGCATTGTCAGCACCGGTGGCCGTAGCGCACATGGGTCGGCCCTGGCGCGAGGACAGCGGGGATGGAAGCGGCAACCCGGCGGAGACATGCCGGCGGCGGGGACGGTGCCGGGAATTGCGTACAACTCCGAGCGAACCTGCGGATCGAGCAGGCTGGCCAAAAGCCCCTGCGTGTAGGGATGACGCGGCGCAGCGAACACGGCTTCCGTCGGCCCGGACTCCACGATCTGGCCGGCATACATCACGAACACGCGGGTGCAGGTCTGCGCGACGATGGCAAGGTCATGGCTGATCAGCAGCACCGCCAGCCCGAGTTCCTGGCGCAGACCGTCCAGCAGCTTGAGGATTCCCGCCTGGACCGACACATCGAGAGCGGTCGTCGGTTCGTCGGCGATCAGGAGGACGGGGCGCATCGCAAGCGCCGCGGCGATCAGCACCCGCTGCTTCTGCCCGCCCGAAAGCTCGTGCGGATAGCGCAGCGCAACGCTTTCGGGCAAATCCACCTGCGCCAGCAGCGCGCGCACCCTGGCAGCGAGACCGCGCCGGTCCCCATGTACAATGAGGGCTTCCGCGATCTGTCGCCCTGCCGGCAGAACCGGATCAAGGAAGCCCGCCGGGTCCTGGAACACCATGCCGATCCGCGAACCGCGGAGCGCGCGCCATTCTTTCTGAGAGAGCATCGCGAGGTCACGGCCTTCCAGAAGGATCGCTCCCGCCTCGATCCGCACGCGCGGCGCCGGAAACAGGCCGAGTGCGGCATAGGCCGTCATCGACTTGCCGCTGCCAGATTCGCCGACCAGCCCGACCATCTCTCCGGCCGCCACGTCCAGGGATACGTCCTCGACGATCCGCGGGCCGCCTTGAATCGCGACGCTGAGATTTCGCAGTGCCAGAACGGGCGGCGTCATCAGGACCGTCCCCGCGGATCGAGGCCGGCGTTCAACACGTCCGCCAGCCGATTGAACGCCAGCACGGTCAGGGCGATGGTAGCGCCGGGGAAGACGGCCATCCACCAGGCGCTGCGCAGATACTGCTGCGCCTCGTTCAGCATTGCGCCCCACGATACCAGATTGGGATCGCCCAGCCCGAAGAAGCCCAGCCCGGCCTCCAGCAGGATCGCGGCGGCCACGTCCATCGCTGCGAGCACGATGACTGGCGCCAGGACGTTGGGAACCACTTCCTGCATGAGCACGCGCGAGCCCGGCATTCCGCCGATCCTTGCCGCCTCGACGAACGGCGCCCGGCGCAGAGTTGCGACGGAAGCGCGGACCATGCGCGCCGTCTGCGGCCAGGCCAACACGGTGATGACCAGAATCACCTTGCCGATGCCGGGACCGAACAGGGCTATCACGATCATCGCAAGCACGAAGCGGGGAAGAATCTGGAAGAACTCCGTCAGCCGCATCAGCGTGGCGTCCACCGCACCCCTGTGCCAGCCGGCCAGCGCGCCCATGGCAACCCCGACGATGGCACCCAGCAGCGCCGCGGAGACACCAACGATCAACGACACCCGCGCACCGAACACCGTTTCCGCCCAGATGTCCCGTCCAAGATCGTCCGTGCCGAACCAGTGGCCCTGGGTGAAAGGCGGCAGCAGCGAGTCCGCGCTGCCACTATAGGGATCGAAGTTCGCCACGGCGGGGGCGAACACGGCGGCGAGCACCAGGGCAATCAGCCATGCGGCCGCCATCCATCCCTGGCGCTTCATGCCACCCGCGGATCGACCAGGCGGTGCACGATGTCCGTCAGCAGATTGGCGCCAACGACACAGACGGACACGAGCAGCAGGATTCCGAGCATCGTGGGATAGTCGCGGCTTTCGATCGAGTCGAACAGCAGCCGGCCGATTCCCGGCCAGCCGAACACCGTTTCCACCAGCGCCGATCCCGCCAAAATGAAGCCCAGATTGAAGCCGATCGTGTTCAGGACAGGGGCCGCCGCATTCCGCAGGGCGTGACCGAACAGCACACGAATGCTTCCTGCGCCACGCGCGCGCGCAGCGAGGACGAAGTTCGCACCTAGCACGTCGAGAATGGAGGTCCGCGTTACCCGCGCGATCAGGGCAAGATAGCGCAGCGAAAGCGCGATGGCCGGCAGCAACAGATGGCGCAGCCCGTCGGCAATTCCGGCCCAGCCACCGGCCGCGCCCCGGATCGCGTGGGCGCCCTGCGATGGCAGCCAGCCGAGCCAGATCGCAAAGCACAGGATCAACATCTGGCCGACCCAGAATTCCGGCAGAGCATAGCCGACGGTCAGCGCGCCCCGCGTGGCACGATCGAAGATGCCGCCCCCGAACTGCGCCGAGACGGCACCGAGCAGTACGCCGGCGATGCTCGCGAACGCCAGCGCCGTGCCGACAAGTTCCAGAGTTGCCAGCAGCCGTCCGGCAATCAGGGACACCACGGGCTGGCGGTTGGCGAAGGAGTAGCCCAGATCGCCGTGCAGCACCCGCACGAGATAGCGCAGCGCCTGGATCGGCACCGGCTTGTCGAGGCCATAATCGTGCCGGACCTGGGCGCGATACGCGGCAGGCGCGGGGAAATCGCCGACAAGCGCAGTCACCGGATCGCCGGGCGTCGCCGCGATCAGGCCGTAGTTCAACAGGATCACGGCCAGAAGCAGAGGAATGGCGTGCAGGATGCGCCGCATGGCAAAGACGGCAAGGGATCCCGGCCGCATGTCAGTTCGCGGCGAAGCGGACGCCGCCCCACTGGTCCCGCGCATCGATGGCAGGCCACAGCCCGGTGAGCTTGCGGCTCGCGAAGTCCACCGTCTCCTCATCGAACAGTACGAGACTCGGCAATTGCTCGTTCAGCACCACCTGGAGACGGCGATAGATCTCCGCCCGGTGGTCGCGGTCCGGGGCGATTGCTGCCTCGGCCAGTTGCCGGTCAACGTCCGGATCGGAGAAGCCGGTGCAGTTGGTCAGCGCCTTGTCGCCGATCTGGGTCAGATACATGCGATGATAGCCGATCGCAGGGTCGCCCGCGGAAAAATAGGATTGGAGCGTGAGGTCGAAGTCATGCTTGGCGAACACCCGATCCATCTCCACGGCCCGTTCCAAGGGCGCGAGTTCGACAGGCATTCCGATGGCACGCAAATTGTCCTGCACGATCTGCGCCGTGGCACGAAGCTGCGGTCGCGCCGCGTCGTAGACGAGGCTGACGGACTTGCCATCGTATCCCGCTTGCGCCAATAGCTGCCTTGCCTGTGCCGGATCGAGCGGGTATTTGCGCTTGTAGCTGTCGGCGTCATCGAGCAGCCATTTGAACCCGTCGCCGAACGCGCCGTAGCCGGGACGTGCCAGGCCGCGCATCACCTGCCGCACGAGCCTGTCCCGGTCGATGGCGCAGGCGACGGCCTGACGTGATGCCTTCCGGGCAAATGCCGGCCGCTTCGTGTTGAAGGCGAGGAAGTAGACGGCGGGGATGTTGATGCCACGACGGAACTGGAGATTCGGCTCCTGCATCAGGCGCGGTTCATCGGGCTTGGGCAGGTAGAAGTCGACGACGGCGTCGATTTCTCCGGTTTCCAGCCCCGCGCTGCGGTTCGCCGGCTGCGGCACGATCTGGAAGACGATTTCATCCAGCCCGGCGGCATCGCCCCACCAAGCCGGATTGCGCTGGACATGAATGGCGGCGCCGCGCGTCCAGTTGGTGAAGCGGAATGGCCCGGTGCCCACCGGCATCTGATTTGCCGGGTTCGCCAGGATGTCGGTATTCGCATAGATGTGGCGCGGCAGGATCGGCGCATCGAACACCGACATCTGCACGAGGAACGGCGCATAGCCCTTCGCAAGAGTGAATTGCACCGTTCGTGCATCCGGCGCTTCCACCCGCGCGCCGATGGCCCTCAGCACGCCGGACGTGCGGGGATGAAATCTGGCGAGGACCTCATTGAACGTGAACACGACATCATCGGCCGAGAACGGCTTGCCGTCGTGCCACGTCACGCCATCGCGCAGGGTGAAGTGCCACCCGGTACCGTCGGGAGCATACTGCCACTGGGTCGCAAGCGAGGGTTGGGGATTGTAGGTACGGTCGAGCCAGATCAAGCCTTCGAAGATTTTCGCGCCGACGTCGCCGGTGGCGTAGTCGGTCGAGAGGGCCGGATTGAGCGTCGGGGGATCGGCATCGATGGCAAGTACCGCGATGCTGGGGGCCGCGATTGCGAGACCTGGGCGCCCCGCCGCGAATGCGAGACCGACACTGGCGCCTGTGAAGGCACGGCGAGTCAGGGAGGTGATCATGCTTTGCCTCCACCCTGCAGCACTCGCTCGGCGATCCGTTCGAACAGGTCCACGCCGGTCTGGAGAGACTTCTCGTCGATGTCGAAATTGCTGGCATGGTGGACGGCGGGTATGTCGCTCCCCAGGATGAAATAGGCGGCCTTGCCGCCGTTGGCCTGCACCCGCCGCATCATGTAGGTTGCATCATCGCCACCGCCGATCGGCCAGCTTGGCACGACGGCATCCACGCCCGGAACGTCCGGTGCGACCGCGGCGATGATCGAAACCGCGTCTGCGCTTGCCGTGCCGCCGAGCGTGTCGCCGACCAGTTTCACCTTCACCGCAACGTCCTGCATCGCGGCAGCACCATCGATGATCTGCTGTGCCCGCTCGGCCATGTAGTTCAGATGCGCCTCGGTGTCTCCGCGCACCTCGATTTGCATCTCGGCCAGTTCCGGAATGATGTTGCGTCCGCTGCCGGCCGACAGCCGTCCCACGTTAACATGCGTGACGCCATCCGAATGGCGCGCGATCGCGTGCAATCCGAGCGTGGCGCTGGCGGCGGCCAGCAGGGCGTTGCGTCCCTGTTGCGGCCCCATCGCGGCGTGCGCCGCGGTGCCGGTGAACGTCACGTCGAGCTTGCGCGAGAAAAGGAAGCCGGTCGCTTCGGCGGCCAGCTTCCCGCTGGGCAGATTGCAGCCGAGATGTCCCGCGAAGAAGAAATCCACACCCTCGACCACGCCTGCCTCGACCATCGGCCTGGCACCGCGGCCACCTTCCTCCGCAGGCTGAAAGATGAGCCGGATCCTGCCGGACCATCGCGCCTCCGGGCCCGCCAGACGCTCCGCCACGGCAAGCCCGATGGCGGTGTGGCCGTCATGGCCGCACGCATGCATGATGCCCGCGCGGCGCGACTGGAATCCGTGCTGGTTCGGACGATGGCCCGCGGTGCCCGTCTCGACCACCGGCAACGCGTCCATGTCGAACCGGAACGCCAGCATGGGGCCGGGTCCGCGCGCCAGATCGGCGACAACGCCGGTCTGTCCGGCCGGCATCCGCGCCACCCAGTCGGCGGGCGCGCCGGCGGCGAGCGCATCCCGCTGGGCCTCGGCGATCGCCGCGGCAGCGGGCAGTCCGAGCATGGCTTCGGCCCGCATCACCTCCGGCCCGACGCGAACACGAAAGCCGAGCTGGGCCAGCCGCCGGGCCGTGAGGGCGGCGGTGCGGTACTCGAGGAAGCCGAGTTCCGGATGCGCATGCAGGTCGCGCCGCCATGCCACCACGTCCGCCATGTTCGTGCCAACGCTCTCCATTGTCTCCGGCCCCGCGCTTGCGAGGCGGTAGCTTACGCGTCCCCCGCGCCACTGCAACATCTGCCGTGTCGGCGGTTGTCCGGCGCGCGGGAACGGTCAACAATGGGCGGCGGTCACAGGAAGGGACGGGTCCGATGAAACTGTTCATGGCGACACTGGCGACCGAGACCAACACCTTTTCTCCCATTCCCACCGGCCGCTCGGCCTTCATGGGCGAACGGACGTGGTTCCGCAGGGATGGCAGTCGGCACTCGCCGCAGATCGGCAATATTCCGCTGATCGCATGGCGCCGTCTCGGCGAAGCGGACGGATGCGACGTCGCGGAAAGTATCTGCACCTTCGCGCAGCCGGCCGGCACCACGGTGCGGCGTGTCTATGAAGAACTTCGCGACATGCTGCTGGATGACCTGCGACAGGCGATGCCGGTGGACGTCGTGCTGCTGTTCATGCACGGCGCCATGGTGGCCGACGGATACGATGATTGCGAGGGAGACACATTGGCCCGCGTGCGCGCGATCGTCGGACCGAAGGCGGTGATCGGGATCGAACTGGACCTCCATTGCCATCTGACCGAGGAAATGCGGCAATCGGCCAATGCGATCGTCATCTTCAAGGAGTATCCGCACACGGATATCGAGGACCGGGCAGTGGACCTGTATCATCTGTGCCGGCGCACCGTGGCGGGTGAAATACATCCGGTGATGGCCTACTACGACTGCCGGATGATCAGCATGTGGCGCACCCCGGTCCCGCCGATGCGCGGTTTCGTGGATCGCATGTCTGCACTGGAGGGGAAGGACGGGATTCTTTCGGTGTCCTTCGGACACGGATTCCCCTGGGGTGATGTCGAGGCGGTCGGGGCAAGAATGCTGGTCATCGCCGACGGCGATGCCGGCAAGGCGCAGGCGCTTGCCGAGCGGCTGGGCCAGGAGATCTGGCGGATGCGCGACGAGGCGTCGACATCCCACGAGACGATCGACGATGCGATCGGCCTTGGCCTTGCGCACAGTTCGGCACCGCTGGTGCTGGCGGACGTGGCGGACAATGCGGGCGGGGGGGCGCCGTCCGACAACACTGCCATCCTGCGTCGCTTGGTCGAGCGCCGCGTGAGCGGTGCTGCGATCGGCTGCTTCTGGGATCCGATGGCGGTACGGTTCTGCATGGAGGCCGGGGAGGGCGCCGAATTCCTGCTGCGGATCGGCGGCAAGTGCGGCCCGTCATCGGGGGATCCTGTCGATCTGCGCGTGGCCGTGCGGAAGTTGGCGGAAGAACACTCGCAGGTGGGGTTGAGCGGCAGCCGGGCCGATCTCGGCGCCAGTGCGTGGGTGTCGGCGGGGGGGATCGACATCGTACTGGTCAGCATCCGCCAGCAGACCTTCGCGCCGGACGCGTTCACCGGCCTTGGTCTCGAACTCTCCGACAAGCGGATCGTGGTCGTCAAATCGACGCAGCATTTTCACGCCGCCTTCGCCCCGCTGGCGCGCGAAATCCGCTATGTCGCAGCGCCCGGGGCGATCCCGCCGGACTACGGCAATATACCCTTCACCAAGCGCACGGCGCCGTATTGGCCGCGGGTCGCCGACCCGTTCGCGGCATAGTCGCAGGCCGCGCCGGCCGCCGCGGCGCATCAGGCGGCGGGCGGGCGGGTCAGCGCATCGTAGATCGCCTGTGCCCGCGGCACGCCAAGGCCGGTGCAGGCATCCCAGCCCGGACCGGCCGCGTAGCCGACTTGGCTGCCTGCGGGACAGTTGTTGCCGACGATGATGTCGCGGAACAGCGCGGGGTTGGCATACAGGCGCGGCAGGATGAAGCCGGCGGGGGACGCGGCATTGGCGTTCACCAGCGCCACCAGGGCCGCCCATAGCGGCGCGACCGCACTGGTGCCGCCCACCGTCCCTGTCTGTCCGCCGACGACGATGCGGTAGCCCGAGGCCGGGGCCGCATCGGCGGCCACGTCGGGGATGCCGCGCCCCGTGCCGCCGGTCGACACGTTCGCTGGAAGCCCGGCGGCCTGCTGGAAGTCCGGCACCCGATAGACCGTGCTGATGCCGCCGCCGGTGCCCGAGTCCCCGTCGTTCCAGACGGTCTCGTCCGCAATGGCGCCGCGATCGAGACTGAGAGATGTCCCCCCGCAGGCGACGGCATAGGGGCTGGAGGCGGGATAGACGACGTGCGCCCTCCCGTCCGCCAGCCCATCGGTCGCCAGGCTGTCGCCGGCGGCGGCCAGCACGGTGATCCCCATCGCGGCGGCATCCTGGAACAGCCCGTCCAGGGTCTGCCGGGCCTGCGCCGTCCACGCCTCCTCCGCCCCGCCCCAGGAGATCGAGAGCACGCTCGGCCGGTTCGCCGGATCATGGATGGCCGCCGAGACCGCGTCGGCAAAGCCGGCATCGGTATTGGGGGCGAAATAGACCGCGATCGCCGCCCCGGGCGCATTGCCGCCGGCAACCTGTATGTCGAGCGCCACTTCGGCGTCTGCCCCGCTCTCCGGCGCCGGACGATTCGCCGCGCCATCCACGCCAATCGCGACGATCCGGGGCGGCGGGAGCCCCATCGCCAGGAAGGCCGCGTCGGTGTCGCCGGTGCTGTAGCCGCCGCCGAGTTCGATCAGCCCGATGCAGGCCCCTGCGGCGCTGGCCTGCGCCGGAAAGCCGTAGAGCTGGCCGACCCGGTTCGGCCGGTGTCCGCCATCCTGCGCGGCCGGGCGCAGGCGCCGGTAGCGCGGGCGCGCCGCCGGCCGGGTGTCGAGACCCAGCACAGATTCCACGATTTCGGCCACATCCGGGGGCAGGCGCAGGGCGCCGGTGCGTCCGCGGACGCGCCCGGCGGGGCCGTCATAGAGCGACAGCGGCGCGCCGAACGCGGACTGCATCTGCGCGGCCGTGCCGCCGAGCCGCACCAGCCGCCGCGCGGGCTCGGCCAGCAGCACCGTCAGCCCGTGCCGGTGGGCGAAGGTGCCGATCCGCGCGATGGCCTCCTGCGGTCCGCGGTCCTGGGTGGGCGCACCCGGCCGGGGCCGCTTGAGATAGATGCTGACCTCGACCGGCTCCGTGGCAGCGATGTCGCCCACCCGCTCGCCCGGCGGCGGCGTCAGGCGCAGGCTCGGGCGGAAGATCACGCCATCCGCGGACGGTGCGCCCGCCGATGCCGGCCGCGCGCGGTTCGCTGTGGCGACAAGGCGCGCCATCGCCGCATGGTCGGCAGTCGCGCTGTCGTACATGCGGGCGAGATCGGCCTTCAGCGCCGTGCGCGATGCGCCGTCCAGATAGACCATGTGTCCCGATGGGTAGTACCGGATGGTCAGGTTCTGCCGCACCGCGGCATCGCCGAGCGGCATCTGCGCAAGGTCGCGCGTCGTCCGGTAGAACGGCGTGACGGAATCGAAGTAGCCGTTGGCCGAAAGCACTTTCATGTCGACGTTCAGGCTCATCGTCGCGGCAAGATCGCCGGCGGTGTACAGGATGACGTCGCCCTTGGGGTCGATGCCCGTCTGCGCGCCGGTCGGGTCGATATGGCTGAAGCTCCAGTTGGCGAAGGTCTGATCGTTGAGGTCGGTGAAGGACGAGGACGAGGTGAAGCGCAGATCGTCGTTCAGGTAGGTGTTCCACATGACGGTATAGGCGCCGTTCACCGCCGTCATCGTCGGGTCGTTGCCGCCGGCGAGCGGGTCGATCCGCGCGGCGATCCCGGTATCGATTCCCGTGGCGCGCCCGTCATAGGCCCCGAGCGCCCGTCCTTGCGCCTGCAGCAGCGTCAGCAGGAAAAGCGCGGTTCCACGGTCGTCGGTTGCGGCCACGTTCAAGGCCCATGCGTGCAGCGTCGCGACGTCGATGCCGATGTCGGCGCTCAGTTGCTGCACGATCGCTGCCGGCGCCTGCGCACCCCGGCGCAACGCCGCGGCATACTCGGTGCCGGCGAAACGCATCATTGCGTCGGCAAAGGGGGCCAGCTCCGGCGGGGGCGGCGCGATGCCCAGCCGCTGATGGTACCAGGCATCGGCCGCCCATGTCGGCAGAAGTCCGACCGGGTCGCCGGCCTTCGCGTAATCGAGGATGGAGGATTGCAGGGTGATCCCGTTGAGGTCGATTCCATCCTCATGCAGCATGTACGACAGCACCGCAGTGCGCGCCGTGCCGTAGGATTCGCCGAACAGAAACTTCGGCGCGTTCCAGCGGTCGTTGGCCGTCAGCCAGCGCTTGATGAACTGCTTGATCGACGTCGCATCCGTATCGGTGCTCCAGAAATCCCGGTTCACCCAGGGCGCAATGGCGGCGGAATAGCCGGTGCCGACCGGGTTGATGAACACGAGGTCGCTGCGGTCCAGCAGGCTGTCCGGATTGGTTTCGATGGTGTAGGGTGCCGGCGGCGTGAAATCCGGCAGGCTGGTGCGGATGCGCATCGGCGCAAACGACCCGAGCAGCACGTAGACCGAGGATGATCCCGGACCGCCGTTGTAGAAGAACGTCACCGGCCGGCTGCGGGAATCCGGCGCATCGGCGACGAAGCCGACATAGAACATCTTGGCGTACGGCTTCGACGAACTGGGATCGACCGCGACCAGATGGCCCGCCGTTGCGGTGTAGCTGATCCGCCGGCCGCCGATTTCGACGGTATGGCGAGTGATTGCGGCATTTTCGCTGGCGTCGGTGACGGAATCGGCCGGGCCGTTGCCATAGGCCGTGGGGTCGAAACAGGGCCGCTCCTCGCTGGGGGAACGCACCGGCCGGACGGCCGGGTCGGCAGAGGGAGCGGGCATGGGTTCCTCCGGACCGTGATGCGCCGTTCCGCGGCGCGCGGGAGAGTCGATCACCCAGGCTGTGCCGCTGGCAACCACGACGTGATCGCATATCCGTGAGCACCCGGACGCCGTTGACAGTCACTGGCGGAGCGACCTGACTGCGGGCTGGAGTGATCGGCAGCAGGGGGCAGCGGGTGGAGACGCATCGGCATTATATCGGGGGTGCATGGCGGGACGGCGCGGCGAGCCTGCCGGTGATCAATCCTTCCGACGGGCAGGAAATGGCGCGTATCGCCCGCGGCGGGCCGGCGGAGATCGATGCCGCGGTCGCGGCCGGACATGCGGCGCTGGCCGGCGCATGGGGCCGGCTGGACGCGACGGCGCGCGGCCGGCTGCTGCTGCGGCTTGCGGACCTGATCCGCCGCGATGCGGAGCGGCTGGCCGGGCTGGAGAGCGAGGATGTCGGGAAGCCGATCGGGCAGGCCCGCGCCGATACCGCTGCATGCGCGCGGTATTTCGAATATTACGGCACCGCGGCCGACAAGGTGCATGGCGAAACCATCCCTTATCAGGACGGCTACACCGTGATGACGGTGTGGGAACCGCACGGCGTCACCGGGCACATCGTGCCGTGGAATTATCCCCTTCAGATCATCGGCCGCTCGGTCGCCGCGGCGCTGGCGATGGGCAATGCCGTGGTGCTGAAGCCGGCGGAAGACACGTCGCTCTCCGCGCTCGCCCTTGCTGCCCTGGCGGAGGAGGCCGGTTTTCCCCCCGGTGCCGTCAACCTCGTGACCGGCCTGGGCGAGGAGGCGGGCGCCGCGCTCAGTGCGCATCCGGGCATCGGCCATGTCAGCTTCACCGGCTCGACCGAGGTGGGTGCGCTGGTGCAGGCCGCCGCGGCGCGCAACGCGGTGCCGGTGACGCTGGAACTCGGCGGCAAGTCGCCGCAGATCGTCTTTGCCGATGCCGACCTCGACACCGCCGCGGCGACGATCGTGCGCGGCATCGCGCAGAATGCCGGCCAGACGTGCAGCGCAGGGTCGCGCGTACTGATCGAGGACAGCCTCTACCCGCGCTTCACCGAAGATCTGGCGCGTCGCTTCCGCGCCTTGCGTGTCGGTGCCGCAGATCAGGACCTCGATGTCGGACCGGTGGTCAACGCCACGCAGCAGGCGCGCATCACCCGCTATCTCGACCTCGCCCGGCGCGACGGGCTGCCGATCCTCGCGGAAGGGCAGATCGGCACCAACGTGCCGACCGGCGGGTTCTACGTCCGCCCGACGCTGATCGGCGATGTGCCGCCCGAACACGTCCTGGCGCAGGAGGAAATCTTTGGTCCGGTGCTGGTCGCCATCCGCGTGCGCGATGAGGCCGAGGCCATCCGCATCGCCAATGCCACGCCATACGGGCTCGTTGCCGGCATCTGGACCGCCGACATCGGCAGGGCGCTGCGGATCGCCCGCAAGGTCGCATCCGGGCAGGTGTTCATCAATAACTATGGCGCGGGCGGCGGCATCGAACTGCCGTTCGGCGGCACCAAGCGCTCCGGCCACGGGCGAGAGAAGGGATTCGCGGCTCTCTATGGTTTCGCCAGTCTGAAGACCATCGCGATACGGCACGGATGACCGCGATGACCGAAACGGCCTGCGACGTCATCGTGGTCGGCGGCGGCAATGCCGCGCTGTGTGCCGCCCTGGCGGCGGCAGAGGGCGGGGCGCGCGTCGTGGTGCTGGAGCGTGCTCCCCGCGAGGAGGCGGGCGGCAACAGCAGCTTCACCGCCGGTGCGATCCGCTTCGCCTATCGCGGGGTCGATGATCTGCGTACGCTGATGCCCGATCTGACGGAAGACGAGGTCGCGCGTACGGATTTCGGCAGCTACACCGAGGACCAGTTCTTCGATGACATGTTTCGGGTCACCCGCAACCGCACCGACCCGGCGCTGTGCGAGCTGCTGGTCCGCCGCAGCTACGCGACCGTCGCCTGGATGCGCGGCAAGGGCGTGCGCTTTCAGCCGATCTATGGCCGCCAGGCCTTCAAGGTCGATGACCGCTTCAAGTTCTGGGGCGGCCTGACGGTGGAGGCATGGGGCGGGGGTCCCGGCCTGGTACGTGCGCTGTCCGATGCCTGCCATCGCGAAGCGGTCAGCATCCGCTACGCCAGCCGCGCGGTACGGCTCCTGACCGACGGCGGCGCGGTCCAGGGCGTGGAGGTGAAGGCGGAGCAGCGTCGCTATCACCTTGCCGCGCCCGTCGTGATTCTGGCAAGCGGCGGGTTCGAGGCGGATACCGAGATGCGCACGCGCTATCTCGGTCCCGGCTGGGAACTGGCGAAGGTGCGCGGCAGCCGGTTCAACACCGGCGACGGCATCAAGATGGCCCTGGCGATCGGCGCCTCGCCGGCCGGCAACTGGTCCGGCTGCCACGCGGTCGGCTGGGATTTCAACGCCCCGGAATTCGGTGACCTCGCGGTCGGCGATGGCTTCCAGAAGCATTCCTATCCGTGGGGCGTCATGGTGAATGCGACGGGCCGGCGCTTCGTCGATGAAGGGGCGGATTTCCGCAACTATACCTATGCCCGATACGGGCGCGTCATTCTGGAGCAGCCGGGCAATTTCGCTTGGCAGGTCTTCGATGCCAAGGTGCTGCATCTGCTGCGTGACGAGTACCGCATCCGCCAGGTCACCAAGGTCCGTGCCGAGACGCTCGAAGAACTTGCGACACGGCTTGAGGGTGTTGATGCCTCAGCATTTCTCGACGAGATGCAGGCCTACAACGCCGCCGTCCGGAAGGATGTCGCATTCAACCCGAACGTGAAGGATGGTCGCGGCACGGTCGGGTTGCGGGTGCCGAAATCCAACTGGGCCAATACGCTCGATGCGCCGCCGTTCGAGGCGTATCAGGTGGGTTGCGGAATCACGTTCACGTTCGGCGGGCTGCGGATCGACGGCGAAGCGCGCGTGCTCGATCAGGATCAGCGCACGATCGGCGGGCTCTATGCGGCGGGCGAACTGGTCGGAGGCTTGTTCTATTTCAACTACCCGGGCGGCACCGGCCTCATGAACGGTGCGGTGTTCGGCCGCATCGCCGGAACCGCGGCGGTCGCAGATCTCCCTCGGTTGCGCGCCCGCCCGCCGGGCACGCTGCTGCCGGGCGTCAGCCTCGGCTGAGCGGGCGTCTTGCACGCGTCCCAGCGGCGGCGGGAGAATGCAGCGCGTCATGACGGCTGCCCTCCGGCGCGATGATGCCTGATCCGTGCGATCTGCTGATCATCGGCGGCGGGGTGAATGGCGCCGGCATCGCGCGCGATGCCGCCGGACGCGGACTTTCCGTCGTGCTGTGCGAAAAGGGCGATCTCGCCACGGGAACCTCGTCGCGGTCGAGCAAGCTGATCCACGGCGGGCTGCGCTACCTCGAATATTTCGAGTTCCGGCTCGTGCGGGAAGCATTGGCGGAGCGCGAGGTGCTGCTGCGGGCCGCTCCGCACATCGTCCGGCCGATGCGCTTCGTGCTGCCCCACAGTGGGGCGCAGCGGCCTGCCTGGATGGTTCGTGCCGGCCTGTTCCTCTACGACCATCTCGGCCGGCGCGATGTGCTGCCGGGCACACGGCGGCTTGATCTTTCCAGGGAGCCACAGGGTGTGCCGCTGCACGCGAAATATCGTCTCGGCTTCGAGTATTCCGACTGCTGGGTGGATGATTCGCGTCTCGTCGTGCTGAATGCCGTCGATGCGGCGGCGCGCGGGGCCGATATCCGTCTGCGAACGGAATTGCAGTCGGCGCGGCGCATCGGCACCGAGTGGGAAGCCGTTCTGCGCGCGGAGGACGGCACGATGCGGACGCTGCGTGCGCGCGCGCTCGTCAATGCCGCAGGCCCCTGGGTGCATCGGGTCGGCACGCGTATTCTCGGCGCCGGTTCCGGGCGCCGGGTTCGGCTGGTCAAGGGCAGCCACATCATCGTCCGCAAATTTTGGGCCGGCGAGCACGCCTATGTCTTGCAGAACGATGATCGGCGGATCGTGTTCGTGCTTCCCTACGAAGGACATCTCGCGCTGATCGGCACGACCGACATCCCCTATGACGGCTGCCTTGGCGATGTCACGGTCGGCGATGACGAGCGGGATTATCTTCGCCGGGCGGTCGGCGGCTACATGACGCAAGCCATCGGCGCGGACGACATCGCGGCGGAGTTTGCCGGGGTCCGGCCGCTGGCCGACGATGATTCGACCGATCCCGCCGCCGTGTCGCGCGACTATGCGCTGGACCTGGATGGCGCCGCAGACGAGGTGCCGCTGCTGTCGGTATTCGGCGGCAAGATCACCACCTACCGCAAGCTGGCGGAGCACGCGCTCGGGATGCTGCGGCCGTTCCTTCCGCGGATGGCAGGTGCCTGGACCCGCGACGCTCCGTTGCCCGGGGGTGCCATTCCGAACGCCGACTTCGCCGCCTGGGCCGCGGCGCTGGTCCGGCGCTTCCCGGGCCTTCCGCCGCCGCTGGTGCAGCATTATGCGCGCCTCTACGGCTCGCGGGCGGATCAGCTTCTTGACGGCGTGCGCAGCCCGGCCGATCTCGGCCGGCATTTCGGCGGAACGCTCCATGCGCGCGAGGCGGAGTTCCTCCGCCGGACCGAATGGGCGCGCGACGCGGACGATGTTCTGCATCGCCGCACGCGGCACTCCCTCCATCTCACCCGGGAACAGCGTGACGATTTCGGGGAATGGTTTGCCGGGAAGTGACCGCCGGCGGAACCGTCATCCGCCCAGCAGATGCCCGAAGCGTGCCGCCTTGGTGGCGAGGTAGCGGTCATTGACGCCGTTGGGGGCGAAGGCGTGCGGCTCCCGGACCACCGCAATGCCGCAGGCGGCCAGCGCGGCCACCTTGTCCGGGTTGTTGGTCAGCAGGCGCACGCCGGCGATGCCCAGTTCCTGAAGCATCGTTGCGGCGATCAGGAATCGGCGCTCGTCGGCCTCCCATCCCAGCGCGCGGTTGGCGTCCACGGTATCCAGCCCGCCATCCTGCAACGCATAGGCGCGCAGCTTGTTGGGCAGCCCGATACCGCGCCCCTCCTGCGCGAGGTAGAGCAGGACCCCCGCTCCGTCCTCCGCCATGCGGCGGATGGCACCGCGAAGCTGTGCGCCGCAGTCGCAGCGCAGGCTGCCGAGCAGGTCGCCGGTGAAGCACTGGGAATGGATGCGGGCGAGCGGAGAGGCGGCCTGCTCCGGCCGCCCCACCAGGATCGCCAGATGCTCGATCCCGGCATCCGGGCCGCGGAAGGCGACGACGCGGGCGTCGGGGGCGTCGGCCAGGGGCACCTCGGCCTCGGCCACGCGCGTGAGGCGCGCGGCCATCGCGTCCGGGTAGGCGAGCACGGCTGCTGCCGGGACCGTAATCAGCCCCTGCGCGGCCACCAGGGCCGGCCTGGCGGCCGGGGCGGCGAGGACGGCCGGGAGCAGATGGCAGAGCTTGGACAGCGCCAGGGCGGCCGCAGCGCCCGCCGGCGGGGCAATGGCGGCGGGGGGATCGGCCGGCAGCATTTCCTCCGCCGTCGGATCGGCGAGGCTCCGCAGCCGGTCGGCGGACAGCAGTGCCGGGGGAAGGGCCAGCGCCACCGCGCCGGTATCCTGCCCGATCGGGCGGCGCAGCACCGCGGCCGCCCGCACCGGAGCGAGCAGCAGCACCGGGGGCGCGGTGGCGAGGGCGGCAAGTTCCGCCAGCCCGCGCGCCCCGGCGGTCTCGGCGGCCAGCACCAGCAGGCGCTCCGCACCATCCAGGAGAACCGGGGTGCCGCGCCTGAGGTCGGCGATCGCGCGATGGACCGCGCGCAGTTGCAGCACGGCCGGGTCGGGGCCGGCGGCGGCAGGGACGGGGGGCGCGGCCTTGGCGGCGCCGTGCGGGTCTGTGCTGGGCATGACGTCCTGATCCGGTGCGGCAGCATCCCCGCCGCCGCCGCCCCCGGCAAGGGGGTGGCAACGCGCAGCGGACTCCGCAGTGCACTGGGTATCGGCCCGATCTGCTTGCGGAGCGTCACGCAGATGTGTGCGGCTTGAACCAGCGCAAGAATGTAACCACGATCAAGTCGCGCGTTGGGGTATGCTGTCCGAACCGGACTGAAACAGTTACGGTCGGCGGAAGCAACGTGAAACCGCTGCGGCGCCCGGCCAACGGCCGCGCAGCCAATGGAGGGTAGAGGGAATATGACAGGCGAGCGACCGATCCTGATCGTGGATGACGACCAGGCCCTGCGCGCCATGCTGGCCGAACAACTGGAGGTGGACGGCGAGTTCACCGCGAGCGGCGCCGAGACTGCCGGTGAGGCCGAGGCCAAGATGACGGCCAGGGAATCGCGGTTCGACGCCGTCATCCTGGACGTCGGCCTGCCGGACGGGGATGGCCGCGATCTGTGCGCCAAGCTGCGCCGCAACGGTATCAAGGTGCCGATCATCATGCTGACCGGCTCGGACGAGGAGTCGGACGTGGTGCGGGGCCTCGATTCCGGCGCCAACGACTACATTGCCAAGCCGTTCCGGATGGCGGAGCTGCTGGCCCGCCTGCGGGCACAGTTGCGCATCTTCGAGAACAGCGAAGACGCGGTGTTCACGATCGGGCCTTATACGTTCCGCCCCGCCGCGAAACTGCTGCAGGAACCGGCGCGCAACCGCCGCATCCGGCTGACCGAGAAGGAAGCGGCGATCCTGAAGTTCCTCTACCGCGCCGGCACCCGGCCGGTGGCGCGGCAGGTGCTGCTGAACGAGGTGTGGGGCTACAACGCCGCCGTCACCACCCACACGCTGGAGACGCATATCTACCGCCTGCGCCAGAAGATCGAGCCGGACCCGTCGAACGCCCGGCTGCTGGTGACCGAGGGCGGCGGCTACCGCCTGGATCCGGAGGGCATTCGCCCGCCGTCCTGACGGCGCCGTGCATCCTGTGCCGGGGCGAGCGCCTATTCGCCCCGGCCGCTGCCGTTATGGGCGGACGACTGGCTGGCCAGCGCCCGCGCCATCTGGCTCAGCGCCTCCTGGTGCTTCTCGTTGTCGATCGCGGCGAAGTTGCGGGCCAGTTCCAGGCACATGCGCTGCCGCTGGGTCATCTCCGCCGGCTGGTCGGTATGCGCCAGGCCGTCGAAGAACCAAGATACCGGCACCCCCAGCACCTGGGCGATTTCATACAGCCGCCCGGCCGAGATGCGATTGAGCCCGCGTTCATACTTGTGGGCCTGCTGATAGGTCACGCCGATCATCTGGGCGAGCTGCTGCTGCGACAGGCCCAGCATGATCCGCCGTTCGCGGATGCGGGCACCCACATGGTGGTCGGCGGCATTGGCGCGGGGCGAAGGCCGGGTTTCCGTCTCGGGCTCCTCGACCGGCAACGGCATCGCCCCGACGGGGGGCGTCTCGGCCGTCTCTAGCCCGGGCGTGGGACTGTGATCGCTCGTCTCGGGCATGGTGCGTGGCCCTCCTTCCCCGTAGCAACTGCCACAGGCAAAGCAGGAGCGATACTCAAAGCTTCCCGCCTCGCGCGAATGCTACTTTGAGACTTGACGTGCGGGTGGCTTTTGCGGGGCAGAGCCGGTCGCGTCGAAGGCGTTTCAGTCGCTTCCCGTGCCTATGTCGCTCTTTATACTTTCGGCGTTTGGCGAGGATTGTGCGGCAGACGGTTTCGTTTCGCCGGATTGCGCGGTCCGCATCCGCGCCAGTTGCGCCCGCAGAAATTCGACTTCGGCACGCAGCGCCCGGACCTCGTCCTGGGAGGCCGCAGGCGCGGCGGCGCGGCCGTCGGCCGGCTCCTGATCACGGAAGCTAAACGGGGAGAACAGATTCATGGCGCGTTCCATCATCGCCATGTTCTGCCGTCCGACCTCCTCCATATTACCAAACGGAAAGAAGTTGCCCATGGTCTGCTGCATGGCGAGGCGCATCTGTTCCTGCTGGCGCGCGAAGCTGGCCATCGCCTGTTCCAGATAACGCGGCACCAGCGTCTGCATCTGGTCGCCGTAGAAGCCGATCAGTTGTCGCAGGAAGCCGGTCGGCAGCATCGCGCGGCCCTTGCTCTCCTCCTCGACGATGATCTGGGTCAGCACCCCGCGGGTGATATCCTCGCCGGTCTTGGCGTCGTAGACGACGAAGTCGCGGCCGACGCGGACCATTTCCGCCAGGGTATCCAGCGTGATGTAGCTGGAGCTTTCGGTATTATACAGCCGCCGGTTGGCGTATTTCTTGACCACGACCGGTGGCAGCTCGCCCGGCTTTCCGGCGGGCCGAGAGGGCGGGGGATCGTTCTGCAACGGCTGCGACATGTCTGGCCCTCGCACGGATGAGCCGTGAGGGTAGCATGCCGCGGTGCAATAACCAATGTGACGGCAAAGGCATCCGGCGGCCCCCATCGGGCGGCCGCCCGATCCGTCCGCCGTTCAGCCCGCCGGCGGCCGGCGGTCCGCCCAGGGCCGATCCTGCTCCAGCACGGCGGCCAGACGCAGGAGGTCGGCGTCGGCGTGCCAGCGGCCGACGATCTGCAGGCCGGTCGGCAGCCCGTCATCCCCCCAGCCCGAGGGGATCGAAATCGCCGGA